>JAIEQN010000330.1 GCA_019747685.1 Gemmataceae bacterium | reverse complement strand
GGCCCTGCGGCGGGAGGTGGAGCGGATGGCGGCGGTCCTGTGGGAGGCGGCCCGGCCCGAGCCGCCGGACGGCGAACTCCCCTGGGCGGCCGAGGACGCGACCGCGGCCCCCGAACCGGCCCCGACGGTCCTGCCCTTCGCCCCCGTCAACCGGGCAGCGTGACCGAGAGGGAGGTCAGGCGCGGACTTGCCACACGATCGGGTCGCGGCTGGCATGGAGTACCGCGAACGCCTCGACCCGGTCGGTCAGGATGCGGTAGTAGATGATGTACGGGTGTCGGCGGACGCGGGCCGCCCGCACGTCCTGCCAGATGACCGCGTTCAGCTCTGGGAACCGGCCGATCCCGTCGAGGGCCTGGGCGGCACGGGTGGCGAACACCGCCCCGAGGCCGGCCTGTTGCCGCTCGTACCAGTCCCGGGCGTCTTGCAGGTCTCGGGTCGCTTCCGGACGGAGAACGACCGGGAGGGTCACGGCCGGCCCAGCCAGCGGGCCTTGAACTCCTCCCACGGGACGCCGGCCGACGGGTCGGCCTCGGCCGCCGCGCGGCGCTTGTCCAACTCGCGGATGTGCCAGTCGGGCGGTACGAACGCCTCGGCATCGAGGCTGTCCCAGAGCCGGCCGACCAACTCCAGCCGGTCGGCCGGGCTGAGCTTGTCCAGCCCGTGCTGTTCGAGTGTAACGGGCATCGGCTCCCCTGGGGCGGGCGGATACGGGCAACTTACCACGCCGCCCCGAACCCGTACAGCCGGATGGCCACGGTCCTGCCCTTCGCCCCCGTCAGCCGGGCGGCGTAACGACCCCACTCAGCAGCCCGGCCCACCTTGGTGAGCTAGGGAACTGTCAGAACTCAATATGGCGGGCCGGGTCCGGTGCGGCACCTGGTTCGGCCTCACCGCTACTCGGGCAGCTCCGGCACGGCGACCCCGGCGGGAACGACGGCCGCACCATCCTCCGCCCGCCAGCAGTTCGGGTTGAACGGGGACGCGCCCCAGGCGGTGCTGAACGGGGACCACACCACCACGGCCGGGGCATGGCGGCGGAGCAGATCGACCATCCCCTGCTTCTCGGCCACGGCCAGCACGCCGCCCTCCCGGACGCGGCGCTCGCACGTCGCCACGACCTCGGACAGCGGGTAGCCCTCGCCGGGCTGGAAGTGATGCCACGCCATGGCGACGCCCTCCGGGACCGAACCAGTCACTAGCCGGGTCTGGGTAGCGCTCGCTACCGGCCCGGCTAACACTCGGGACCGTCACCCGCTACGGTGCCGGGTTCACGACCGTCAGCCCTTCGGCGGCCGCGATCGTGCAAAGGGCTTGGTCGGCGCAGACGAACACGACCGGCCGGGCCGGCTCGTTCAGGCTCAGGGCGACGGCCAGTTGCAGGGCGTCCAGGGTCCGCAGATTCTGGGCGACCCCGACCCGGCGGATCAACCGCTCGGCCGCCTCGTGGTGGCGGACGAGCGCCCGGACGACCTGCCATCGTCCCGCCCGGATGTCGGCCCGGAACCGCCGGGTCTGGCGGTCGAAGTCGACACGGGCGAGTTGCCCGACCCGCACCTTCTTGGCGAACGCCGAATGGACCTCGACGGCCGCTAGCCGCGAGATGATCTGCCGGCCGGGCAGCGCGAGCAACCCGTCCACCACAGCCGTGCCGGTCTCGGCGTGGTAGTGCTTGGTGATCGCGCTCGTGTCGAAGAAGTGGTCCGGCATCAGAACCGTTCCTCCCGGTCCGCGATGATGTCGGCGGTCATGTCGCCCGGGATGCTCGCCAAGGCCGCCCGGACCTCCTCCAACGTCGGCACCGGCTCCGGGTCGGCGGCGCACTCGGCCTCGATCATCGCGTGGTACTCGTGGTCGATCAGGGCGTCGATGGCCGACTCGGGCTGTTCCGTCACCCGAATCTCGACCGTCTTCCCGATCAGCGGCCCCAGTTCGGGCAGCACCAGCGTGTCCGACTCCAGCTTGGTGGTAACCCGGATCGTGGTCATGGCGTCCTCCCGAGTCCACCCGATCCCGCCGCCCGACGGGCCAACAACTCGTCCCGCCCGACCCGCGGCCGCTCCGCCTCGATCCTCGCCCTCAGCCCCGCCGTCTCGGCTGCGGTACTCGGGCCGTCGCATTCTACCACGACCGCCCGAGTTCTCCACACCCCGGCCGCCACCGACCCGTCCCGGCCGCCGGGTTCGACACCGGCGGGGGGCGAAATACAACGCCTCCGACTCCCCGCCGCGGCCCGCGGCGGCCGTGCCACCCCCGGAGCACCCCATGTCCCGGCCCCTCCCGCTCCTCCTGGCCCTCGCCGTGGCATCCGGGGGCCTACGCCCGCCGCTCGCCGGGGCCGACCGGCCGGACGTCGTCGTCGCCGACTTCGAGGGCGACCGCTACCCGGACGGTTGGAAGACGACCGGCACCGCCTTCGGCGACGGCCCGGCCCGGGGCACCCTGCCCGGCCAGATGGCCGTCACCGGCTACCTCGGCAAGGGCCTGGTCAACAGCTTCCGCGGCGGCGACCCCAGCACCGGCACCCTGACCTCGCCGGAGTTCAAGCTGGAGCGGAAGTACGTCAACCTGCTGGTCGGCGGCGGCAAGCACCCGGGCAAGACGTGCGTGGACCTGCTGGTCGGCGGGAAGGTGGTCCGCACCGCGACCGGCCCGAACGACCGGCCCGGCGGCAGCGAACGGCTCGACTGGGTGACGTGGGACGTGGCCGAGTTCGAGGGGCAGCCGGCCGTCATCCGGGTCGTGGACGGGGAAACCGGCGGCTGGGGCCACGTCAACGTCGATCACATCACCCTGAGTGACACGAAGAAGGAGGCCGGGCCGGTGCGGCGGACGTTCACGGTGGACCAGCCGTACCTGCACCTGCCGGTCAAGAACAAGGCCCCGATGCGGCGGGTGAAGCTGGTCGTCGGCGGGCGGACGGTCCGCGAGTTCGACATCGAGCTGGCCACCGACGGCCAGCCGGACTGGGTGGCGTTCGCCGAGGTCGGGCCGTTCAAGGGCAAGGAACTGACCGTCGAGACGGTGCTGCCGGCGGGCTCGAAGGCCCTGGACGCCCTGGCGCTGGCGGCCGACGTGCCGGACGCGGCCAACCTGTACCGGGAGAGGCACCGGCCGCTGTTCCACTTCACCAGCCGGCGGGGCTGGCTGAACGACCCGAACGGGCTGGTCTACCACAACGGCGAGTGGCACCTGTTCTACCAGCACAACCCGTTCGGGGTGGAGTGGGGGAACATGCACTGGGGCCACGCCGTCAGCAAGGACCTCGTCCGCTGGCAGGAACTCGGCGAGGCGCTGTACCCGAAGGGGATGGACGACATGGCCTTCTCCGGGTCGGCGGTGGTGGACCAGGGGAACACCTCCGGCTGGGGCACGAAGGAGAAGCCGCCGCTGGTGCTGGCGTACACCAGCACCGGCCGGGGCGAGTGCATGGCCTACAGCACCGACGACGGCCGGTCGTGGACCGAGTACGAGAAGAACCCGGTGGTCGAGCACCAGGGCCGGGACCCGAAGCTGGTCTGGTACGAGAAGGGGAAGCACTGGGTGATGGCGGTGTACGACGAGCACGACAAGAAGCAGTGGATCGCGTTCTACACCTCGCCGGACCTGAAGGCGTGGACCTTCGCCAGCCGGATCGACGGGTTCTTCGAGTGCCCGGACCTGTTCGAGCGACAGGTCGGGCTTGAGGCGGGGGGCGGTACGAAGTGGGTGCTATACGGGGCAGACGGTAAGTACCTGCTCGGCGACTTCGACGGGAAGACGTTCACGCCTGACTCGGAGGAGAAGAAGCAGCTCTGGTACGGGAACTTTTACGCCGCCCAGACGTTCGACAACGGCCCGCCGGATAAGTACGGGAGGCCCCGCCGGGTTCAGATCGGCTGGACCCGCGGGGCGAAGTTCCGGGGGATGCCGTTCGGGCAGCAGATGGCGGTGCCGGTGGAACTTGGGGTGGGGAAGTCCGACGGCAAATCGTTCCTCCCGGCCGGCTCGTGGCTCGTGGCCCGCCCCGTGCATGAGGTGAACAACCTGCATGACGGGAAGCCGGTCGTCGAAATCACGGCGGAGGGGGACGAACTAACCAACCCGCTCACAGGCCCGGTCACGCTCGGCGACGACCTGGACACGTTCGACCTGACCCTGCTCTTCTTCTCGCTCCGCGGGGACGACGGGTTTGCCCTGGACCTACGCGGGACCAAGCTGGTGTACGACCCGGCCAAGCGGACGCTCGCGTGCAACGGCGTGGTCGCCCCGTGCCTCGTACCCGGTGACTCCGGCCCTCCAACGCTCCGGGTGCTTGTGGACCGTGGGTCGGTGGAGGTGTTCTTCAACAACGGGATCACGGCCATGTCGGTGGCCGCGATACCGGATGAGAAGAACCGAAAGGTCGAGCTGACCCCGGCGGGCAAGGGGTTGGTCATCGCCCGGGCCCGGGTGTACCGGATGAAGTCGGGCTGGGGGAAGTGACCGGGTGTCGGTCTGACGGTGTTTCTTCCGGTCGGGTGATATGGTTCGGGCGTGGGGTGGGAGAGTCGACCGGAACCAATGAGAGCCAGGCCGGTTGCCCCGGCCGGCGCCGTCCGTCATCATGGAGTGACTCGCCGAGGGCCGCACCGTGACGCACGTCCTCCGGACCGCTCAGGGGGCTGACGCCCCCCGCTCAGGGGCCCGTGCCTCCCGCCCGGGGTTCACCCTGATCGAGCTGATCGTCGTCATCGCCATCGTGTCGGTGCTGATGGGGCTGCTCCTGCCGGCCGTCCAGAAGGTCCGGGCGGCCGCCGGCCGGCTCGCCGACCAGAACAACCTCAAGCAGCTCGGGCTGGCGTCCCACAACTTCGCCTCGGCCACCGGCTACCTGCCCCCGCTGCGGACCACCGAGGCCGGCAACGACCGGTGGTGGTTCGCCCTGTGTACCCCCGCCGGCGACCCGATCGACTTCCGCCAGGGGCACCTGATGCCGTACCTGGAGAACAACCAGCGGGCCCTCCAGGCCCCGGCCAAGGCCCCCGGCAAGGTCTACCTGACCTACGACGGGATGACCGGCGGGTACGGGTACAACTACCGCTACCTGGCCCCGCTCCGGACGACGGCGGCCGGGGTCGTCTGGACCCCGGTCCCGGTCGTCCGGGTGGCCAGCACCAGCCAGACGGTCCTGTTCCTGAACGCCGTCGGGACGACCCCGGAGGAGCGGCCGACCGGCAAGCCGGCGCTGATCGAGATCCCCTACGCCGAGCCGCCCAGCCGCCGCGACCCGACCGTCCACCACCGGCAGTTCGGGCGGGTGGCCAACGTGTGCTTCGTGGACGGCCACGTCGAGGCCCGGACCGACCGGACCCGGAACCCGCCCCGGGCCGACGACCCGCCGGAGGTGGTCGCCCTCCGGGACCAGGAGAACGTGTTCGACCTCGGGACGGACGATACGCTGTGGGACCGGGAGTAGGCGAACGGCCCGGCGTCAGCCGGCCGAGCA
>JAIEQN010001016.1 GCA_019747685.1 Gemmataceae bacterium | reverse complement strand
GCAGATCAAACACCGGTTTTGGTTTGATCTGCGTCCGTCCGCGTCGATCCGCGGCCCCGCATTTTTCTTCCACGGCTTGACTCCACGCGGCCGGAGTGTAGGGTACAGAAGTGCAGGTACGGGGTGGCCCGGCCTGCACGCGGCGTTTTCGGGGTGGCCGGGGCGTTATGACCGGGTACGGCAATGCCCTCCGTCCCGCCGAAGGATCGACCGATGAGCGGGTTACGACTCAATCCGGGACCCAGCATGGCGGGACGGTCGTGCTTTGACGGGCGACAATATGACGCAAACAGTTTTAGCCACAACGAGTTATGCTGAGGGGCCTGAACGGTGAAAAAAGAGGGGGGGAGGGGGGGGTCATGCCAAGCAACTACTAGACGCGAAGCCCGCCGGGTGTGACAATCAGGCCATAACCCCCCTCCCCGGAGCAATCTATGACAACCCCTTCTGTCACCCGCCGGTCCTTTCTCCAGGCCGCGGGCATGGCCGTCTGTGCCGGGTCATGGCCGGTCCGGTCGGCTGCCGCGGCCGGCGACCTGACCCCGGACATCTCGCTCGGCGTCCAGAGCTACACGTTCCGGAGCTTCGACCTGGAGCCGGCCCTCAAGCGGATGAAGGACCTCGGCCTCGCCAACGCCGAGTTCTACAGCAAGCACATCCCGCCGAACAGCAGCCCGGAACAGATCGCGGCCACCCTGAAGCTGTGCCGGGAGTATGGGGTCAGCCCGGCCGGGTTCGGCGTCCAGCAGTTCACCAGGGACCACGCCGCCAACAAGAAGCTGTTCGACTTCGGCAAGGCGCTGGGCGTCAAATACCTCAGTGCCGACCCCAGCCCGGACAGCTTCGACAGCCTCGACAAGCTGTGCGAGGAGTACGGCATCGCCATCGCCATCCACCCGCACGGGCCGGTCGGGAAGGGGGTCCACCGGTGGCCGTCGGCCGAGGCCATCCAGAAGGCGGTGAAGGACCACCACAAGCTGATCGGGGCGTGCCTCGACACCGGCCACCTGATCCGGATGGCCCAGCTCGGGGAGAAGCTCGACCCGGCCCAGCAGGTCCGGGTGATGGGGGATCGGAACTTCGGGATGCACCTGAAGGACCACGACAACAAGCGGAAGGAAGACGTGCCGTTCGGCGACCCGGCCGGGGTGCTGGACGTGGCGGCGGTGCTGAAGGCCCTGAAGGACGTGGGGTTCAAGGGGGTCGTCAGCATCGAGTACGAGGCCAACCCGGCCGACCCGTCGCCGGACGTGAAGAAGTGCGTCGATTACACCCGGGCGGCGGCCAAGAAGGGGGGGTAACGCCGGCCCGGGGAACGGTTCTATAATGACCCGATGGGCGTCGCCGACCCCCGCCGGCCCGGGCCGCGGGGGTCTGTCGTTCGGCCCAGGTGGTGAGGCCCGCCCGTGCTGACGCCCGACGCGATCGCCGAACTCCGCGGCCGGCGGTACAACGGCACCGTCGTCCACCTCCGCCGGGCCAACCCGGACCTGATGATCCTGCGGGTGCGGCCGGACTTCCCGATCCCGGCCCACAAGCCCGGCCAGTACTGCTCGCTCGGCCTCGGGTTCTGGGAGCCGCGGGCCGAGGGGTGCCAGGTCGAGACCCTGACCCCCGAGGAACAGGCGAAGCTCGTCCGCCGGGCGTACTCGATCAGTTGTTCCATTTCGGAAGGCCCGGGCCGGCTGGTCGAGTACGGGGCCGAGTTCCTGGAGTTCTACATCGTCCTGGTCCGGGAGAACGCCGACGGCCGGGTCCCGGCCCTGACCCCGCGGCTGTTCGCCCTGAAAGGCGGGGACCGGATCAACATCGGCGACAAGATCAGCGGGATGTACACCCTCGACCCGGTCCAGTCCGACGACACGGTGCTGTTCCTGGGCACCGGGACCGGCGAGGCCCCGCACAACTACATGCTCTGGGAGCTGCTCCGGCGGGGCCATTCGGGCCGCATCCTGACGGCCACCTGCGTCCGATACGCCCGCGACCTCGGCTACCTGGCAACGCACCGCCGGCTGGCCGAGGAGTACCCGAACTACACCTACCTGCCGCTGACGACCCGGGAGCCGGGGGTGACGAAGAAGGCGTACATCCAGGACCTGATTACCGACGGGGAACTGGAGCACCACCTCGGGGAGCCGCTCGAACCGGCCCGCGCCCACGTCTACCTGTGCGGCAACCCGAAGATGATCGGGGTGCCGCACCGGGACCGGGCGACCGGGGGGGTGACGTACCCGCAGCCGGCCGGGGTGATCGAGCTGCTGGAGGCCCGCGGGTTCAAGGCCGACGTGTCGGCGGCCAAGTTCAAGGGAAACGTCCACTTCGAGGAATACTGGTAGCGCCCACATTCGCGGAGTACGGGGCTTGGGGCACGACGGGGGACGGGCCGGCCGGCCTTGCCCGGTTTTCGTGCGTCGTGCCTCGGCACTTCCGCCGGAGGGGGTAATGGCGGACATCGGCGAGCTGATCGGCGGGTACAAGCTCCGGGCCCTGCTCCAGACCGGGCAGACATCCCAGGTGTTCGAGGTGGTCGAGCCGCACAGCAACCGGCACTTCGCGATGAAGCTGCTGCTGCCGGAGAAGGTGGCCGACGAGGAGCAGCGGGCGGCCCTGTTCCACGAGGCCGAGGTCGGGGTCAAGCTGACCCACCCGAACGTCATCCGGATCGTGAAGGTGAACCGGTCGAAGGAGGCCCCCCACTTCATCATGGAGTTCTTCCCGTCCGGCAGCCTCCGGCTGCGGCTCCAGGCGAAGGACGCTGCGTTCATCCGCCGGCACGCCCGCCGCATCTTCCGGGAGGCCGCCACCGGGCTGGCGTACATGAACGCCATGGGCTACGTCCACCGGGACGTGAAGCCGGACAACATCCTGGTCAACCCGGTCGGGGAGACCAAGATCATCGACTTCGCCATCACCAAGAAGAGGACCACCGGCGGGCTGTTCGGTAAGCGGCTCAAGCCCCAGGGGACCCCGAGCTTCATGAGCCCGGAGCAGATCAAGGGGGACCCGCAGGACGGCCGGGCCGACATCTACAGCTTCGGCTGCACGGTGTACGAGCTGACGACCGGGAAGAAGCCGTTCACCGCCGCCAGCCAGCAGGAGCTGCTGACCAAGCACTTTACCGAGAAGCCGTACTCGCCGGCGAGCCACAACAAGGACCTGACCGACGAGTTCGGGGCGTTCGTGCTGAAGATGCTGGCCAAGAAGCCGGCCGACCGGTTCCCGAGTTTCCACGAGGTCCTGATCGCCCTCCAGAAGATCAAGATTTACAAGGACGAGAAACCCGAAGAGGAGGAGGCCGAGCCGGCGTCCGGGTTCGGCGGGATGACCGCTCCGGCCGCCAAGCGGCCGGCCGAGCCGGAGCCGGAGGAGGAGCCGGGGGACGACGCCCGGCCGGTTCGCCCGGCCCCGCCGCCGGTCGCCGGCCAAGTCCCGTTCGACCCGGACAACATCGACATCGACAGCCTGTAGCCCGAGGTATGCGGCGATGGTCCCCGCCCCGCTCCCGTTCGAGACCGACATCCACGAGGTGGAGGAGGCGTTGGCCCGGCTGGAGGCCGCCCCCGAGGCCCCCGGGGCGGCCGAGTCGATCCGGCGGATGCGGCGGGAGCTGAACAACCTGAAGCGGGAGCGGTACACCCGGCTGTCGGCCTGGGAGACGGTCCTGGTGTCCCGCCACCCGGACCGCCCGCAAACGCTGGACTACGTCGAAATGATCCTGGACGAGTTCGTCGAGCTGCACGGCGACCGGGCGTTCGGGGACGACCGGGCGATCCGGACCGGGTTCGCCAGGCTGGGGGATCACAAGGTCTTGTTGGTCGGACACCAGAAGGGGCGGACCACGGCCGAGCGGACCCAGTGCTTCTTCGGCTGCGCCCACCCGGAAGGTTATCGCAAGGCCCTGCGGGCGATGCGGCTGGCGGCCAAGTACCGGGTGCCGGTGGTCTGCCTGATCGACACCCCGGGGGCGTTCCCGGGGATCGGGGCCGAGGAGCGGGGCCAGGCCCAGCTGATCGCCACCAGCATCCTGGAGATGGCACGGCTGCCGACACCGGTGGTCTGTGTGGTGATCGGCGAGGGCGGGTCGGGCGGGGCGCTCGGGATCGGCGTCGGGGACCGGGTGGCGATGCTCCAGCACGGGTATTACTCGGTCATCAGCCCGGAGGGGTGCGCCGGAATCCTGTGGAAGGAGGCGACCGAGCAGACCAAGCCGCTGGCCGCGGCGGCCCTGCGGCTGACGGCCGCCGACCTCCAGAAGCTCGGGGTGATCGACCACGTCATTGCGGAGCCGCTCGGCGGGGCGCACCGGTCGCCGCGGGAGGCCGGGAGTGCCCTGAAGACCTACCTGACGCGGCAGCTCCGGGAGCTGACCGGGCTGCCGTTGGACCAACTCTTGGCCCGGCGGTACACGCGGTTCCGCGACATCGGGCAGTATGTCGGCTGACGGAGAAGTGGTCGGGACGAACCGCAAGAAGTTCCAAACCGAACATAATCACCATTATCGGACGCAAACCGGTACAAGTGGTCCCGGCTCCTCCAGGTTTGGTAAGTTTGTGCAACCTCGGCAAGCGATCGCCGGCAGGGCCTGAGTCAATAGACTCGCTGCGAAATAGGTCGGGGTTCGTAGGCTGTGGGGATGGCACACGCCGACCGCTTGCTGCGAACGCCGGCGACGTCCGGCCGGAGCCGCTCCTGGCCGGCATCTTCCGCATCCCCGAGCGGACCATCGACCTGGCCCCGGAGAACATCCGCGAGCTTTTCTTCGATAGCACCGAGCGGCCGACCGCCCGCCCGGTGCGGGGCCAGAAGCGGTTCTACTCGGGCGAGAAGAGGCGGCCCACGCTTAAGACCCAGGTGGTGGTCGTGCGGGTGCGGAAGCGGCCGGGTCGGGGCCGGGAGCGGCGGCGGGTGCGGGCCGTGGCGGTCTCCCCGACGTTCCCGGGCTCGACCCACGACAAGAAGGTGTTCGACCGGGTCGGGGTGGCGATCCCGAACGGGGTGGTCGGGTACGGGGACACGGCGTACATCGGGACCGGGCTTCTGACCCCGCGCCGGAAGCCCCGGAACGCGGCCCTGAGACCCCAGCAGCGGGCCGGGAACCGGCGGGTCAGGCGGAAGCGGATCGCGGTCGAGCACGGGATCGGGAAGATCAAGGTGTGGCGGGCGGCGGCCGAGCGGTGGCGGAACCCCCGCCGCCGGCACACCCTGGCGATGAAGAACATCGCCGGCCTGCACAACCGGATGTTCGCCGACTGACGGCCCACGGCGAACATCCGAGGCATACGCGGACGCGACGCCGATACCTGCTATTTCGCAGCGAGTCTACCGACCTCGGGCCTGCTGGCCGACCACCGGCCGGCGGCGGTGATCGCGGACAATGGGTAGAGATGGATTTGCCGTGTTGAAGACATCTAGCCCCCGGCGTCTCGGTGTTGTAACCCGGCGGCATGAGGACGAGC
>JAIEQN010000112.1 GCA_019747685.1 Gemmataceae bacterium | reverse complement strand
GGGACCGTGGCCATGATGATGAGGGGCATCACGAACGACCGCATCAGCGGGACCATCAGCAGGTACACCAGCACCGACGCCAGGGCCAGCCCGACGGCGAGGCTGTCGAACGACTCCGTCATCCGGGCGTACTCGCCCCGCAACTCGGCCTTCATCCCTTTGGGCAGTTCCAGGTCCTTGAGCTTGCGGCTGATGTCGCCGGCCAACGCCCCGATGTCCCGGTTCTCGGTGTTCACCTGCACGTCCACCACCCGCTTCAACCCGTCGTGGTTGAACTCGACCGGCTGGGTACTCGTGCGGATCGTCACCAGCGTCCCGAGCTGCACCGGCGTCTTTTGGGTCGTCCCGGTGGCCGCGACGTTCTGCAAGTCCTCGACCCTGAAGTACGGGTTGTCCGGGTACTGGACGGCCACGAAGTATTGGTTGCCGCTCTTGGGGTCGATCCAGAAGTTCCGGGTCAGGGCGATGGACGAGTTCATGGCCGTGACCACCTGCATGACCACGTCCCGGGCGGCCAGCCCGACCTCGGCCGCCTTCTCCCGGTTGACCTCCAGCACCAGATACGGGGCGTCGTTCCGCTGTAACACCCGCACGTCGGCCGCCCCGGGCACGTCCCGGACCAACTCCTTGATCCGGCCGGCGGCCTCGAACTTCTGCTCCGGGGTGCCGCCCGTCACCTGGATGTCGATCGGGCTGGACGCCCCGAAGTTCAGGGCGGCCGACACCATCCCGCCGGTGTCGAAGGAGAACTCCAGGTCCGCGAACCGCGTGTCCTCGGCCATCCGCTTGCGGAGCAGCACGGCGTACTCCTGGGCCGAGTGCGTCCGCTCCGGGGCCAGTTGCAGCCGGATCACCGTGTCCTGTTGGCCGGCGTTGGCCGAGTAGGCGGCCGACCAGTCGTTGTTCAGCCCGATCTCGGACACGACGGTTTGGAGTTCGTGGGCCGGGATGACCTCCGCGATGGCCGCCTCCACGTCCACGATCCGGCGTTCGGTGGCGTCCAGCCGCAGGTTCGACGGGCCCCGGACTTGCAGGGTGATTTGCCCGGCATCGACGGCCGGGAAGAACTCCTGACCGATGCGGGTCGCCAGCGACAGGGACGCGGCGAACAGGATACCGACCCCGGCCAGTACCAGAAGGCGGTTCCGCAGGGCGACCGCGAGCAGCCCGGCGTACACCCGCCCGACCGCGTCAATCCCGCCGCTGATCTTGGCGTACACCGCCCCGAAGAACCCGACCCGGGGCGAGTCGTGCCCGTGGTCGCCGGGGTTGTGGTGGCCGTGCCCGTGGCCCTTGAGCAGCTTGGCACAGAGGGCCGGTACGAACGTCCACGACAGGATGAAGGACGCGATCATGGCGAACGCCACGGCCAGCGTCAGCGGCTTGAACAGGAACCCACCGACACCGGGCGTCAGGGCGACCGGGCACAGCACGATGATGAGGGCGAGGGTGGCGACGATCACCGGCAGCGTGAGTTCGCCGGTGGCGTCGAGAGCCGCTTGGGCCGGCGTTTTGCCCATCCCGAGGTGCCGGTGCGTGTTCTCCAACACCACGATGGCGTTGTCCACCAGCGGGCCGATGGCCAGGAACAGCCCGCCGAGGGTCATCACGTTGATCGTGTTCCCGGTCGTTTGCAGCCCGATCACCGCCCCGAGGATGGCCAGCGGCAGCGACAGGGAGGCGATGACCGTCATCTTCCAGTCGCCGAGGAAGACGAGGATCATGATGGACACCAGGATGGCCCCGATGACGCCCTCGTGGATCAGGCTCTCGATCGACTTGCGGACGTACTCCGACTGGTCGATGACCCACTCCAGCTTGCTGCCCTCGGGCAACTCGGCCTCCATCTCCGGGATGCTCTCCCTCACCCCGTCGGCCACCGCCAGACTACTCGACCCGGACTGCCGGTAGACCGGGACGAACACCTGCTGCCGGCCGTTCACCCGCACCCGCGACTTCTGGATGACGGCGTCGTCCACCGCCTCCCCGATGTCCCGCAACAACACCTGCCGGCCCGGCTCGAACGTGATGGGCAAGTCGTTCAAGTCATCGACGGTCCGGACCATCATGTTCGTGTCGAGCGAGACCTGGCTGTCCCCGAAGTAGGCCGTCCCCGGGGACACCATCGCGTTCCCGCGGTCCAGGGCGTTGACCACGTCCACCGCCGACAGCCCCCGAGCCTCAAGTTCCTTCGGCTTGAGGTAGATCATCACCCGCCGGTCCTTGCCGCCGACGACCACCGGGGCGACCGCCCCGCCGATCCCGCCGAGCCGGTTGCGGACCTCGACCCGGGCCAAGTCCTTGACCTGCTGCTCGGCCATCGTCGGGTTGTTGACGGTCAGGATGCCGAGCGGCATGGTGCCGGTCGGGTCGAACGGCAGGACGACCGGCGGGAGGGTGTTGGTCGGCAGGTACGGGCGGGCGGCGTCGGCCAGCGAACTCGACATGGTGATGGCGGTGTTCGGGTCCACGTCCTCCCGGAAGTAGAGCTTGACCACGCTCACCCCGGACACGGACCGGCTCTCGACCGTCTGCACCCCCGGGGACTGGTTCACCCACCGCTCGATCCGGTCGGTCAGGGTCCGCTCGACGGACCGGGCCGGCATCCCGTTGTAGTACGTCAGGACTTGGACGGCCGGGACCTTGAACGCCGGCAGGATGTCCACCGGGATCGAGACGATGGCCACCGACCCGAGGACGCAGATGAACAGGGCGAAGACGACCACCCCGTAGATGTTGCCGAGGGCGAGCCGGACCAGGAACATGCCGACCTCCGGGCCAGGCTGCGGGGTGGGCGACGGGCAGGTTGATTGTACCCCGCCAGGGCGAGCAGGACAGGAAGGGGTTCGGGGCAGGCAGTCCAGTCCGGTGTGTCCGTGGTGCGGCCGGCCCGGTCGTCCCGACGAGAAATCGAACGTGAGGTGTCCGTGGGTAAAATGGGCCTGTGGCAGTACTCAAATCGGATCGTGAGAAACTGTTACAAGGATCAGTCTAGCGACGGCCGGCGAAGCTCCCCGGTGCGGCAAGGGCCGTGGGCATACCCGATTGGTCCTCCCCACAACGGCGGGACCGGACGGTACAAGCTCGGTGAGCGGGGTTCAGGGCTTGGGTGCGAACCCGATCCGGGAGTTGGGGTAGTCGAAGATGAGCGTCCCGAGCCCGAGAGCAGACGGGCCGATCACGCCCAGGGTGTAAGGATCGGTGTGACCGCCGGCGGGGCTCACGGCGTACAACACCGAGGCGATAGTCACGGGCCGGCCGAACGCCCGGAATTCGCCTCCGGGTCCGGCCTGAACTGTTTCACTTCCCCCGATGCCGATGATCGTGCGGGGGGTCGTCTTCAAGCCACCGAGCAGCTTGCCCCTATTCACCGCAGGTAAGTTGAAAACCAGCGGGGCCGAGAACCCTGGGTCGAACAAGTACCAGCCGGCGTACTTGCCGTCGAACTCGGCGTGGACGCAAGGGGCTCGGCCGTTGAACCGCACCGGTTCCCACGCCCCGCCGGCCGGTAGCCGGTAGCTTACGGGGTCGTACACCGCAGCGGTTCCGGCGGCCGGGTCCACCTCGGCCACCACCCGGGCCAAGAAGTCGCGCCCGATGAACCCCCCGACCTCTGCACCGGCCGCCTCCGACAGCCCACGGGTCAAGGCGTCGGGGCAGTCGCCGAATACCGGCCGCGGGACGGTGGCCGGACCGAGGGTGAACCGGTCGGCCGTGCGGAACTTGCCCCGGGCCTTCCCCCCGACGCCGGCGAGCGTCAGGTTGCCGCACGCGGCCAATCCGAGCCGGTCGGCGACGCCGGCGGCGATCACCGTCTGCGTGGCGTTGCCGGAGTCCAGGACGAACCACGGTCCGGGCTTCCCGTCGATCGCGGGGCGGACGAACACCATCCCACCCGGCCCTTTCCTGCTCTCACGCATGGCTGGTATCGCGTGGTCGAATACCACTCCGGCGGGGACGACGGGCCGGGCGAATGGGTCCGTCCTCACGACGCCCGCCGGTCCGCCACGCTCCGCCGTCACCCACTGTCCGCCTTCCGATCGGTTCTGCCCGATCTTCGCTGGCACCGCGACCCCGGCAACCGACCTGTAGTCCGAGAAGTCGAACACCCGCGGTCGGAGCCCTCCCGCGACCGTGAGAAGTTCCGGGAGCCAGGTCGCGGGGTTCACGACAAGCCGGGCCGCGACACCGGCATCTGGGTGACTGAGAATCAGTTCAAGCCGATGGGGGCCTGAGTTCGTTACATCCACGACCGATTTGAAGCCCCCGTCGGCCGCGAGCCAGAGTTGGCAGAGAACACCGAACAGAAACCGGTCCCGGTCGGCTTCCTCGAAACGGAGATCGAGTGGCGGGCCGTCGAAGTTCCGGCCCCACCGGGTCTTGCCGTCGAACCCAACGGCTTGCGTGCCGAAGGCCTCGATCACCCGAGCGTACCGGCCGTCCGGGTGTAGCCGCATCCGAAACGTGCCGGGCAAACCCATGAATTCGGCCGCCCCTTCCAAGTCGATCCCGTGTCGGGGCTTTTGGAAGGCATCGAACCCGACCGCCTTCCGCACGTTCCCCTTCACCTCGCCAGCGCTTGGCAGGGCGGCGGCCTGGGACGTGACGATCAGGCCGAGCCGCACCGCGAGGCAAAAGTGGGACATGGGGAATCCTTACCGCTGCGAACAATCCAGGGGGAACTACCAAACGGGAGGTCAGACTACAAGGCGAGGTCCTGGGAGGCGCGCCGGCAGTTTGGGGCAATCTGCTGCGTCGAGAAACAGTGGCTCGGGACGAGGCCGGGCGGTGTCTGACTACCCAGCGTAATCAACCCAGCCGGCAACGGGCGGGGGAGGATGGGGGCCTCTGTGCCGACATGGTCAGTTCATACCTACCGGGCGTTGCAGAGCTGCTCGTGGCCACGAAGCGTCCATTAGTTCGTAGGGTACGCCCCGACCGGAACTTCGTTCGGAGTCGGGGAACTTTGGCGGACGGTGTACCTTTCGCCGGAGTTGCCGAACCGGCGGCAGCCCTGCACTTTGTTGCTGACAAAAGGCGGGTGACAGAATACGGTCGCCCGATGACCGACCGAATCGCCCCGTCCATCACCGGCTACGCCCGCGTCTCCACGGCCGACCAGTCCGACGACGGGCAGGCGGACGCGCTCCGGCGGGCCGGGGCGGCGCGGGTCGTCGCCGAGCGGGCGTCCGGGGTCGCCGACCGGCCCCTGCTCGACGCGCTCCTGCTCGCCCTGTCCCCCGGCGACACGCTCGCCGTCACCGGGGTCAGCCGGCTCGGCCGCGGCACGACCGAAGTCCTCCTGATGGCCGACGCGCTCCTGGCGCGGGGCGTCCACCTCCGCGTCCTTAACCTCGGCATCGACACCGCGACCCCGGCCGGCGGGCTGGTCCTCGCCATGATGGCCGGCCTCGCCCGGTTCCAGCGGGAGCTGCTCC
>JAIEQN010000442.1 GCA_019747685.1 Gemmataceae bacterium | reverse complement strand
GACCACCCGCCGCCGCTTCCCCTGCTCCCGGGCCTCGGCCTCGGCCGCCGCCCGGTCCCGCTCGGCCCGCCGGGCCCTCTCGTCGGCGTCGGCCCGGATCGCGGCCACCGCCTTGGCCACCTCCCCGCCGTCGGCCGGGCGGTCGGCCCGGTCCGGGCTGAGGCACCGCTTGCACAGGGCCACCAGCCCGGGGTCGGCCCCGGACCGGTCGAGGGCCGCGAAGGCGTCGTCCAGCCTGCCCCGGGCGGCCCGCTTGCGGGTGTCCTCGGCCGAGTCCCCGGCGTACGGCGGCCTCCCGGTCAGGACGGCGCACAGGATCGCCCCCAGCCCGAACACGTCGGACCGGGCGTCGACCTCGTCGACCGCCCCGATCGCCTGCTCGGGGGGCATGTACGCGGCCGTCCCGAGGACCGACCCGGCCTGGGTCGCGTCGTCCGCCGCCCGGCCCGGCCGCAACTCGGTGCCCGGGGCGGTCCCCCCGTCGTCCGGCCCGTCCGCCCGGGTCGCCCCGTCCGCGGCCAGGACCTTGGCCAGCCCCCAGTCCATGACCTGGACCTCGCCGAACGCCCCGACCATCACGTTCTGCGGCTTCAGGTCCCGGTGGACGACCCCGTGGGCGTGGGCGTACCCGACCGCCTCGCACGCCTTCTCGAACGCGGCGACCAGGTTCGGCGAGCCGGGGGAGGTGACTCCCCCGGAGCCGGCGGCTCCGGGGGAGTCACCACCCCCGGCTCGCCGGGAGGCGAGCATCGCGTCCAGGGTCCGGCCCTTGATGAGCTTCATCGCCAGGAACGGCCGGCCGTCGGGGAGGGCGCCGGCCTGGTACACGGCCGGGATGCCCGGGTGCTGGAGCTGGCCGGTGATCCGGGCCTCGTCGGCGAACCGGCGGGCGGCCGCCCCGCCGGCCGGGATGTGGTCCCGGAGGAGCTTGACCGCCACGTCCCGGCCGAGGGCCAGGTCCTTCGCCCGGTAGACGACGCCCATGCCCCCGCGGCCGACCTCGTCCAACAGCTCGTACCCCGGGACGGTGGGGATGCCGCCGGCGGGCGGGCCGGTGTCGGCGGGCGGGCCGGTGTCGGCGGCCGGGTCGGCGGTCGCGGCCGGGTCGAAGCTTCGGGTCAGGTGGTCGGGCATGGTGCGGCCCCGGCGGTCGGCGGAGGTACGCCCGTCAGGCTATCAGCCGGCCGACCGCCCCGCAATCGCCGGCCGCCCGACGGGGTATACTGGAACCACACCGCCCGCCCCGGGGGTCGTTATGGCCACCCACCTACCCCCGCCGGACCGCGAGGAGTTCGCACGCCTCGGCCGCGAGGTGTACGACCGCGTCGTCAAGCCGAAGCTCCGCCCCGAGGACGACGGCAAGTACGTCGCACTCGACATCCGGACCGGCGATTATGAGATCGATGAGGACGACTACGCCGCCGTCATGCGCCTGATCGCCCGGTGCCCCCGGGAGTGGACCTGGCTCGAACGGGCCGGGTTTCCCGCCGCGTACGTGATCCGCCGGGCGGACGGGTCGGCCGAATGATCACCGGGGTCGTCAACGCCCACCGGGAGGCGACGCGGGCCCTCCGGGTCCACGGCCCGGTCGCATCCGAGGACGTGACGGCGGTCGTCGACACCGGCTTTTCCGGGCGTCGGGCGCTCCCGCCCGATGTCATCGCCCGGCTGGGCTTGACTCCCCATGCCACAAACTACGCCGTCCTCGCGGATGGATCGCGGCGGACGTTCAACGTCTACGCCGCAGACGTGGAGTGGGGTACGGCCCGGCGGGGCGTCCTGGTGTCGGCGTTCGGAGACGACGTACTGGTCGGGATGGGCTTGCTGGCCGGGCACGAGCTGCGGGTCGAGGTTAAACCCGGCGGGGCGGTCGAGGTCCGGCCGCTGCCGTAACGCCCCGGTGGGCCGGTTCGAGCGAGGAGGCGGGACGGGGCGTCCACACGGCCACCCGCGCCGGACCGAGACACGACCGACCACCGGGGTTGACCCGGCTGGTCGAATTTGATAATTTGTTCACTATTGATAACTCGTGCAGTTCGATCGGGACCGAGGTCACGAGCATGATCGGGTACTGTCATGCTTGGGGCGGGGCGGAAGAGCAGAAAGGTTAACGGGTTGGGACGAGGTTGGCGGCCGAGCATGACCGATGAGGGGGTGAATCAGCCGGGGAAAAACCGCCAGAAGTCTTTATCTGACATCGGATTCGGCCGAAACGGAAGTCGGCAGTGGAACGAGAGGGGGGGAGGGGGGTGTCATCGGGCCAAAATCGCATCCTGAAATCGGACGACACAACAGCGTAACGACTTAGGGACGATGGCCCAGTGACCGAGCCTGACCGGGTATGATCGGGTCATGACCGGGTCCGCGGAGGGTCGGCGGACGGTAAACCACTCAGGGGTCGTGTCGGAGCGACCGCCAGGTCTTGACCGCCCAGTCCTGGTCGGCCGGGTCCTCCGCGTAGACGTGTAAGACCGCCACCTGCCCGTCGGCCGCCGCCACCCCGCTGAGCCGCCAGGCCCGCCGGCCGTCCTCCTCGGCCCCGCCCCAGACGGCCTCGCCCCGCAGCCCGTCGGCCACCAGCCCGGCCACCGGCTCGCCGTCCGGCAGGCTCCGCCGGGCCATCGCCACCGCCTCGGCCGCCCCCGGCACCGACCCGTCCGGCTTGGTGAACCCCTCGGCGTGGAACCAGACCGTCCGCCCGCCGCTCCACCCGGTCCAGGTCCGGTCCTCGCCCCACTCGCGGGCGAAGTCCCCCGGCACCTTCACCGACCACCCGCCCCCCAGCCGCACCCGGAGCGGGTGGCGGCGGTACCCGACCGGGTCGCCGGCCGCCGCCTCCTGGGCCCGCCGGGCGACCGCCTCCCGCAGCTCGGGGTCGGCCGGGGTGACGGTCAGCCCGTCCCGGTCGTTTTCGACCGCGGCCAGGACTTCGAGCCACTCCCGCCAGGGCAGCTCGGCGGCCGGGTCGAGCTTGTAGGCGGAGGCCAGGTCGGCGGCGACCTGGTCGGTCAGCTCGCCCTCGGCCTCGGTCAGGGGGGGTCGCCAGGGGAACTCGGCCCACAGCCGACACAAGGCCCGGTTGCGGTAGAAGGCGGCGTCGGTCTCCGGGTCCCACCAGGGAAAGAAGTCGCGGCCGGCGGCCGGGTCGGCGGCCACCCGCCCCGGCCACTCCCGCGGCCGCGGCCCGAGCGGGGTGAGGACCAACCCGGAGTGAGAGAAGGTGACGTCCCCGGGCCGTAGCCCGAACAGCGGGGTCTTCTCCCGGCACGCCCCGGCCAGCCAGCGGAGGAAGTGCCGGTCGCAGGCGGCCCGGTCGCGGTCGAAGAAGTACCCGGTCGGGTCGTGGCCGGCGGTCGGGTCCCACCACAGCCGGAAGTCGGCGGCGAACGCCCGGAGGAGGTCGCACAGGAAGAGGTGGTAGCCGGGGCCGGCCGGGGTGGTGGCGGCCGTCACCCGGACCCGGCCGCTGCCGCCGAGGCGGAGTTCGGCCGGGGGCGAGGCCGGGTGCAGGGTGACGAGCAGGGCGGGGTTGGAGTGGGCGTCCCGGGCCAGGTCGGCGGCCAGGACGGCGTCCCCGGCCGACTCGAACCAGACGGCCGCCTTGGCCAGCCACTCGTGGGCCGCCCGGCGGGTGAGCCGGCCGGCGTCGGCCGGGCGGCCGGTCAGCGACAGGGTGATCGGCATGGGGTCGCGGCCCGGTCCGGGGCGGACAGTAGCGTCCGTCCGACCGGGCTAGTGTACGGGCGGGGGCGTGGCCGGGCAGGCGGTCCCGACCTCCCGGACGACGCACCGGTCCCGGCCGCCGTCCTTGGCGTCCTTCAGGGCGGCGGCGGCGGCCTCCCGGATCTGCTCGAACCCGGCGGCGGTGCCCGCCGGGGCGACCGCGAACCCGATGCTCACCGTCACCCGGACCGGCCGCCCCTGGTAGTCGCACCCGACCGCCGCCACCCGGGCCCGCAGCCGCTCCCCCAGGGCCTGGGCCCCGGCCGCGTCGGTGTCCGGGGCGACCACCATGAACTCCTCCCCGCCGACCCGGCCGAGGGAGTCGGACGCCCGGATCGAGTCGGCCAGGGTCCGGGCCAGCCACGCCAGGACGTGGTCCCCGCCGGTCTGGAGGTGGTCGGTGTTGATCCGCTTGAAGTGGTCGGCGTCGACCAGCCCGACGGCCAGCGGGGCCGGCACCCGGGTCCGCCGGAGCAACTCCTTGCGGGCGATCAGGTCGACCGCCCGGCGGTTGGGCACCTGGGTGAGCGGGTCGGTCAGGGCCATCTGCTCGAGGATGCGGGTCTTCTGCTGGACCTGGGCCAGGACGGCTTCCAGCTCCGCGGTCCGCTCGGCCACCCGCCGCTCCAGGTCCTGGTTGAGCTGCCGCAGCTCGTCGAGGAGTTGTTCGTGGCTGCGTTCGAGCAGCAGCCCCCGGCCGGCCGCCCGGAGGGTCTGGAGCAGGTCCCCCGGCCGCCACGGCTTGAGCACCAGCCGGTGGACCTGGGTGTGGTTGATGGCGTCGGCCGCGTCCTCCAGCCGGGCCGTGCCGGTCAGGAGCACCCGGGCCGTCCGGGGGCTGGTCTTGCGGACCCAGTCGAGCAGGTGCAGGCCGGACCCGTCGGGCAACTGGAGGTCGGTCACCAGCATGTCGACTGCCCGCCCGGCCATCAGCCCGCGGGCGGCAGCGACCGATCCGGCGGTCAGGACCTCGAACTCGGGGGCGAGTTGGGCGACCAGGACGGCCAGGACGGCCGGGTCGTCGTCCACGGCCAAGACCGAGCACTTGTAGCGGGTGGCGTTCATGCGGCCGGGGCGGCGTCGCGGGGCGGCCCGGCCGGGGACGAGACGTAATAGTCTCGGGGGGACGGGAGTCCTACCCCTTATATACGACACGATCTCCGGCGCGCGGACAACCCGGCCGATTATCGGGAGGGTAAGGGGTTGAGGTGTCGCCCGAACGGGCCGTGGGGCGGGGCCGGCATCCGCTGCCGGGGAAGATCGAACGGCCGGAAAAAAAATTGCGATCACCGACCTTGATTCTTGATTCCCCCGATTCCTTCGCTTAAAATCCGGTGCTGCTGGGGGTATCGCCCAGGTGTGAACGCTGGTTTGGGAGCCGCACCGTCGGCTCGGCCGAGAACCGTCCCGCCCTCCGGATCGCCCGCGCTGGCAGTGCAATGCCGGGCCCGACGTGCGGAATACGACTCCGAGCCGGGTGACGGGTTTTTTCGTTCCCCGCCCCGCCCCAAGGTCCATCCCCGTAGTGGGATCAGGGCCGCGAACCGGGCGGGCCGGGAGCGACGGCCGGGGTGCCGCCGACCCCCCTTTCCGCGGAACGGCCGCGGACCACGAGGGGTTCGGGTGCGGCACCGCCCGCCGACGGACCGTCGGCACCGGGCCCGCGACTCGCTCACGCCGATGTACCCGTAACCGACCACGAACCTCTTAG
>JAIEQN010000398.1 GCA_019747685.1 Gemmataceae bacterium | reverse complement strand
GACGTGGCCGGGGTGCCGCGGGAGGTGATGGCCGACGCCGACCGGGTGATGCCGGGTGACGGGGACTTCCGGCTCGGGTCGATCGTCGACCGGCTGCGGGCGATCGGGTATGCGGGGGCGGTGTCGCTGGAGCTGCTCAACCCGGTGCTGTGGCAGCTCCCGCCGGCGCAGGTGGCGGACGCCGGGGCCAACGCCCTGGCCCGGCTGCTGGGCTAACGCGGCCGGCCCGGATGGTTCCAGGCCGCACACACCCCCCTCGCCTGACGAATCGGTTCGCGGCCTGACACATCCGGTCGCGGCCGAACAAATCTCGGTCCGAGCGACACGCCTACGAACGACGCTTGATCCACCTGCCGGCCGTGGTACTATGGCGGACGCCGCGCCGGTCAGACCGGCCGGTCTGGCCAGTACCCGGGGCGGCGGGGGTTGCCGGCGTAACCGTTGTGTGGGACCGCGTTCGGGGTACGATCGACGGCAGGGCGATACGTTAGTCCGGACCGGCGGCGGGCGCCGGCCGGGGCCGGCCGATTCGGCGGAATGGAATCACTCCCCTCGCGCGGAAGCGGAAGGAGTCCCCTTACGTGCTCGCAGTCGCTAGCCGGCTTGGGCCTTACGAGATCGTCGCCCCACTCGGTGCCGGCGGCATGGGGGAGGTGTACCGCGCCCGCGACACGCGACTCGGCCGCGAAGTCGCCGTGAAGGTCCTGCCCGAGCTGTTTGCCGATGACCCTCATCGGCTGGCCCGCTTCGAGCGCGAGGCCCGGGCGGTGGCCGCGCTCTCCCACCCGAACATCCTCGGCATCCACGACTACGGCACGCACGAGGCCACCACCTACGCGGTCATGGAATTGCTGGAAGGCGGGACGCTCCGCGGCCGGCTGGCCCGGGGGCCGCTGCCGTGGCGGGAGGCCGTCGAGGTCGGCGCGGCGGTCGCGGACGGCCTCGCCGCCGCCCACGCCAAGGGCATCGTGCATCGGGACCTCAAGCCGGAGAACCTCTTCCTGACCACCGACGGCCGGGTGAAGGTTCTCGACTTCGGGCTGGCCCGCGTCCTGCCGGCCCCGAGTCCGCAGGACGAAACCGGCGCGTACGTCCCCGCGGAGACGGACGCCGGCACGGTGCTTGGCACCGTCGGCTACATGTCCCCGGAGCAGGTCCGCGGCCAGCCGGCCGCCGCTCCCAGCGACCTGTTTTCATTCGG
This sequence comes from Gemmataceae bacterium, assembly GCA_019747685.1. Lineage (GTDB taxonomy): Bacteria > Planctomycetota > Planctomycetia > Gemmatales > Gemmataceae > Urbifossiella. Next base: position 4,226 of record JAIEQN010000398.1, on the reverse strand, counting down.
CTGCGTGCTGTACGAGATGGTCACCGGCCGGCGAGCCTTCCAACGCGAGACCGCCGCGGAAACCATGACGGCGATCCTGCACGACGAACCGGCTGACCCGACGGCTTCGGGCGCCCCGCTCTCCGCGGAACTGGGCCGCCTGATCCGGCAGTGCCTGGCCAAGAACCCGAACGCGCGGCTCCAGTCGGCCCGCGATTTGGCTCTGGCATTACGGTCGGCGGCGACGGACCCCGCCCTCCACCGGCCCCCGGCGGCCCGCCGTGTCGCCCCGCGCCTGGTCGGCCTCCTTGCGGCGGTACTGCTGATCGGAGCGACCGGTGCATCGGTGTACTTGCTGACGCGAGGCGCGCACCCTCCCGAGCCCGGCAGCCCGCCACCCGAGGCCAAGGCGGTCGCGGCCCTGGCGGTCCTGCCGTTCGAGAACGTCGGGGGCGACCCCAAAACGGAGTACCTCAGCGACGGCGTCGCCGACCAGATCATCAACAGCCTCTCGCAACTCCGCCGCCACGACCTCCTGGTCCGGCCGTTCACCTCCGTCGCCCGGTACAAGGGGAAGGAACTCGATGTCCCGACTTTCGGCCGGGAGCTGAATGTGCAACTGATCGTGACGGGCAAGCTGCACCAGCAGGGGGACGACCTCTCGATCCGGGTGGCGTTGGTGGACGCCGGCGAGCACAACCAGCTCTGGGGCCACAGCTATCAGGGCAAGCTCGCCGGGATTCTCGACTTGCAGGATCAGATCGCTCGGGACGTGGCCGCGAAACTGCGGCTGCGGTTGACCGGCGAGGAGGACCGGCGGCTGACCAAGCGCTCCACGGCGGACCCGGAGGCGTACCTGCTCTACCGCGAGGGCGTCTTTCATTGGAGCAAGTTCACCCCCGAGGGCATCCAGACGGCGATCGAGTACTACCAGCGGGCGCTCAAGAAGGACCCGAATTACGCCCTCGCCTATGCCGGCTTGGGCCGATCCTACGTTCTCCTAGGCGCGATCCACGCCGGGCCGTTGCAAACCCATGCGGAAGGCAGGAAGTACCTGACCAAGGCCTTGTCGCTCGACGACTCCCTCGTTTTCGCGCACTCCGGGTTGGGGCTGATCGCCCTGTTTCGCGATTGGGACTGGCCGGAGGCCGAACGCGAGCTACGCGCGGGCTTCGCGCATGGTTCGACCGCCCCGGCCGAGAACAACTACGGCTTTTACCTGGCCGCGATGGGTCGCCCGGGCGACGCCCTCGCCTACATCCGTCGAGCCCAGGAAGCCGATCCTCTCGCGGCACAGCGTCGGAGCGAGCTGGCGATGTGCTACAACTGGACGCGGCAGTACGACCGGGCCGTCGTGGAGGCACGTAAGGCGCTCGAGTTGGACCCGAACTTTCCCGTCGCGTACGCGGAGCTTGGGACGGCGTTAGTTCAACTGGGGATGTTCGAGGAAGCCGTTGCCGAGATGCAGAAGGCGCTCGACCGCGGGCAGAAGCACCCCCGCGTCAGCGGTATCCGCGGATGCGCTTACGCGCTGGCCGGGAAGAAGGCGGAAGCCCACAAGGTGCTGGAGGGTCTGAAGGGGCTATCCAAGGGCCGGTTCGCATTCGCCCTTCCGATCGCCAGCATCCACGCGGCCCTGGGCGAGAAGGATCAGGCGTTCGAGTGGCTCCGAAAGGCCTGTGACGAGCGGGATTCCCGGGTCATCTGGATCAAGGTCGATCCCACCTTGGACGGCCTGCGCTCGGACCCGCGGTTCGCCCAGGTGCTAAAAGACATGGGCTTGCCGCCGTGAGCCTGCCACCAACGCCGCCGAACCGGGCGCTGCGCCGGACGCCGCGAGCTGAGTTCCTGACAGTTCATCGCCGCCCGGCGCGGCTGCGGCCGGTACAGTCGGCCCGACCCACCCGCCGTCACCGGCCGGCCCCGCCGAGCATCCCGACCGAGAAGCTGAACATCTGCCGGTTGTCCCACGGGTTCTGGTTCAGCGGGAAGGCGAAGTCCAGGGCGATCGGCAGCGGCCCCAGGGCCGGGACCGCGATCCGGAACCCGAACCCGGCCGCCACCCGGTAGTCCCGGATGCTCACGTCCGACTCCACCGTCCCGTGGTCCAGGAACGTCACGAAGTACAGCTTGTCGTTCTGCAGAATCGGGACCTGGTACTCCAGCGTGTTCAGGAACGCGAACGTGCCGCCCACCTTCAGGCTGTTCTCGGTCGGCCCCACCCCGCGGAAGCTGAACCCCCGCATGCTCCGGAACCCGCCGGCGTAGAACCGCTCGAACACCGGGGCGTTCGCCCCCGCCACCTGCAGGGCCGACCGCACCGCCAGGACGTGCTTGCCGCTCCCGTCCTCCCGCTGGAGGTACTCGGACGAGAAGAACTTGGTGAACTCGGCCGTCCCGATCGGGAACGTGTAGTTCCCCAGCACCTGCTCGTACCCGACGTCCAGCACGCTCCCCTTGGTCGGGGTGATGAACGAATCCCGGGTGTCCCGGGTAATGCCGGCCCGCAGCCCCAGGAGGAAGCTCCAGCCGATGTCGTCGCTGATCGACGGCGGGGCGTAGAACGGGACGCTCGACACGTTCACCCCCTCCACCCGGACCGTCCCGGACAGCCGCCAGATCGGGTCGAGCCGGCGGTCGATGGTCAGCCGGTCGCCGACCCGCTTCTCGTCGTACTCGGCGTAGTTCCGGGTGAAGTAGTAGACGCTGTTGGACAGCCCGAACGGGGTGTCGAACAGGTACGGCTCGCGGAAGGTGGCCGAGTACGACTGGAACTGGGTGCCCGGCTGGGCGACGATCTGGAGCTCCTGGCCGGCCCCCCGGAACGCCCGCCCGGTCCGGAAGTCGTCCCACGACCGGGGGAACCGGAACAGGTCGAAGTTCCGCTCGTGCAGGGTGATGTTCCCGTTCAGCCCGGCGTTCGAGTTGACCGACCCGCCGATCATGAAGTTCCCGGTCTGGGTCTCGTTGACCACCACCCGGACGTCCTTGAAGTCGCTGTCCAGCTCGTTCGGCACGACCTCCACCTGGGGCGGGTTGTTCGGGTCGAAGATGCCGAGCCGGGCCAGCCGCATCCGGGCATCCTCGAGCCGCGGGTACTGGAGGATTTGGCCGGGGTAGATGCCGAGCTGGTTCATGATCACCCGGTCCTGGGTGATGGTGTTCCCCTCGATGGTCACCTGGCCGACCCGGTCCGGCCGGCCGGCGTCGCCCCGCACCTCGTAATGCACCCGGGCCACCCCGGGCTGGTTGGGGTCCTCGTACAGCTTCTGCTCGACCCCGATCCGGTGGCCCCGGTCCCCGGTCCCGTGCTCGATCGTCTTCATGTCCCGCCGGGCCACCCAGCCGTCGTACCGCTGGCCCGGCTTCAGGTCGATCCACCCCTGGGCCTGCTCGGTCGGGATCGACTTCAGGCCGTCGATCTGCACCCCGCCGACCTGGTAGACCGGGCCCTCCTCGACGTGGTACACGACGGTCACGTGGCCGGGGTCGGCGGCCGGGACGACCTCCGGGGTGATCTTGGCGGCCAGGTGGCCGAGGCCGTGGTAGTACTCGGTCAGCTTCTTCAGGTCGGCGTCGATCGACTGGGGGTTGTACCGCCCGCCCATGAACCCGAGGAACTCGCTCTTGGTGGCGAGTTGGGTCCGCAGCCGGCCGGTGGTGGCGTGCCGGTTGCCCCGGAACTCGACCCCCCGGACCTTCACCTTCGGCCCCTCGACCACCCGGTAAACCACCCGGGTGTCGGCCGGGCTGTTCCCCTCGACCAGTTCCACCGTGGCGTAGGCCCGGCCGTCGTCCAGGTACTCGCGGAGGATGGCCTGCCGGCCGAGCTCGTTGGCCAGCGGGTTCATCGGCTCGCCCCGGCGGAGGCCGGTGAGGTTCCGCAGCTTGTCCTGGCTGAGGTGCTCGGCCCCGAGGTAGTGGATTTCCTGGACCGTGCTGGTCAGCTCGGTGAGGTAAAGGAAGACGGTGACTTTGCCGTCCGGGTCGATCTTGGTGTGGACCTGGACCCCGCCGGGGACGAACCACTTGGTTGCGAGCAGCCGGCGAATGTCCTCCTGGGCGACCCCCTCGTCGTACACCTTGCCCTTGCGGGTGTGGAGCTGGTTGAGGACCTGTTCGGGGCCGCGGTTGCGGAGGTTGACCGGGACGACATCGGCGATCACCCGGCCGACCGGGGTGTCGGCGGCGTCGGCCCCGCGGCCCCCGGCGAGCAGGGCCGCGGCCGCCAGGACGGCGGCCGGCAG
>JAIEQN010000339.1 GCA_019747685.1 Gemmataceae bacterium | reverse complement strand
CGGCCCTGCCCGCCGGGGCCGCCGCCGATCCCGGCCGGCGGGCCGCCGCCCGACCCGGACCCGTCGCCGAATCCGTTGATCGCCATCGCCTTGCCGCCGACGCCCTGGACGACCTCCAGCATCAGCTTGGTGTCGACCTGGGAGTAGTAGATGAACAGTTCCCCGGACGACGTGGCCGAGACGTTCGACAACAACTCGGCCTGGACCTTCTTGTTGCCGACCTGGTTGCCGAGTTCCTTCCACCACTTCGGCGGGTCCTCCTCGTCCCCCTTGGCCAGGCTGCTGTCCTTGAACTTCTTGTACTGCTCGGCCGCCTTGTCCGAGTCCGGGTACTGGAAGATGACCTCGGCCCGGACCGACCGGGACCCGACGCTGGCCTTCATCCCGACCCCCTTGGCGGCGGACAGCAGGGCGGCCCCGTGGGTCCGCAGGGCGTTGTCCCCGGACAGCCCGCCCCCGGCCCCCTCCTCCCGGACCGCCGGCTTGTCCCCGGCCTCCAGCAGGAAGAACACCCAGGCCGTCCCCCGGACCGTCCGCCGGGCCAGCGCCCCGGCCCGCCCGGGCAGGGTCTTGTCCTCGTTCCCCTTGTTCGCCTTCATCATGGTCCGGAGCGTCCCCTCCGGCACCCCGGCGGCGGCGAACACCACCAGCCGGCGGGTCGGGGCGAACGCCCGGACGGACTGGCCGTCGACGTTGGCCTGGTAGTACTTCCCGCCGTCGGCCTGGACCTCCCGGGCGGCCGGGAGCTTGGCCAGGACGCCCGGGTCGAACTCCTTCTTGGTCCGCAGGACGACCGTGTACCCGCCGCCCCCGCGGGTGCTGCCGGTGACGACCGAGTCGAGGTAGTCGTTGGTCTTCTGCCCGAGGGCGTCCCCGAACGCCCCGGCCACCGACACGAACGGCTGGCCGGAGTACAGGGCCTCCACCCGCTGGAAGAACTCCGGGTACTTCTGGAGGTGGCCGATGTTCCCGCCGCTGGCCGTCCAGCAGTCCTCCGGCAGGTAGCTCATCATCTCCATGGCGGCCGGCTGGCGGTTGAAGAACCAGTACAGCAGCCCGCCGACCGCCCCGACGAACACCACCGCCACCGCCACGATGGTGTACAGCAGGGCCTTGTTCGTCTTCTGCTTCTTCGCCTTCCGCTTCTTGGGCGTGGCCTTCGGGTCGGCCCCCGGCTTCCGGGCCGGCTTCGGCTTGTCGGCCGGCCGGTCGGCCCCGTCGTCCGGCCGCTTCTTCCGGGACCGGTCGTCCGGGACCTCCCCGGTGTCCGGGTCCGGGGCGGGGAAGACGGTCTGGCACTTCGGGCACTCGACCTCGACCCCGGGTTCCGGGGCTTCGGCCAGGCGGAGCTTGGCCCGGCAGTCCGGGCAGCGGAGTTCGACGGCCATGGGGACCGGGTCTCCCGGGTGTGCGGCGCGGGTCCGACGGATCGATCCTAACGCATCGGGCGGGGTGCCGGCAAGGTGCCACCCGCCGCCGGGCCTTGACACCCGGCCCGCCCGCGGCCAGGGTAGAATGGTGTCTCACGCCCCGGAGTGCGACCGATGACCACCCGCCGGATGTTCGGGATGTGCGGGCTGCTCCTGGCGGCCGCCGCCTCCGCCGCCCAGGACCCGAAGGCCGCCGGGCCGTCCCGGGCCAAGCCCGGCGAGCCGGTCCCGGCCACCTTCCGGGCCTACCTCGTTACCGACGACCGGTTCCCCCCGAAGGTCAACCCGCCGGCCAAGCCGGACGACCGCGACCCCCGGGACCGGACCGGCAAGGTCCACTGCCTGGTGTGCGAGACCGGCCTCAGCCCGGCCGTCGCGGTGTTCGTCAAGGCCGACCCGAAGGCCCTCGGCCCGGACAGCGGGGTGGTCAAGCTGGCCGCCCGGCTGAACAAGCTGATCCCCCAGTACCGGGCCGACCGGATGGCCGCCTGGGTCCACTTCCTCCGGCTGGACGGGCCGCCCAAGGCCGTCCCCGTCCCCGGGGCCGACGCCCCGGTCGAGCTGGACGCCGAGTACCCGGACGACGAGCGGCGGGACGAGTACGCCCGGGAGGTCCGCGACCTGGCCAAGGCGGCCGACGCCCCGAACGTCCCGTTCGGGCTGGCCCCGGCCAAGGGGAAGATGGTCGACGCCTGGGGGATCGGGCCGGACGACGAGGTGACGGTGATCCTGTTCAACCGGCTGAAGGTGGCTAACCGATGGACGTTCAAGGCGGACGGCCCCACCCCGGCCCAGATCGACGAGATCGCCGCCGCCGTCGCCGCCGCGGTCGAGGGGAAGAAGTAGGCGCCCCGGCGACGTTCGGGTCCCGGGTATTGTTTCCAGCCCGGACACACACCCCGCGCCTGACGAATCCGGTCCCGGCCGAACAAATCCCGGCTTGAGCGACGCCCCGCTCAGGTTTCCGGGTTCAGGAAGCGTTGCAGGAACGGCCGAAGCGTCACTTCCGGGTAGAGTACCCACGAGTAATCCCGCCGGCGGAGGACGGCGTTCGCCCGGGCCGCGGCCCGGAGGCGTTCCCGTTCGGACTCGGCCGGCGGGACTTGCTGCCGGACGAACGGCTTCAGCCGTTCGGTCAACCGTTGGAGCCGGCGGAACCACTCCCGGCGGGCCGCGTGGTCGCCGACGGGCGGCTCGGCCGCCACCACGGCTTGCCGCTCGCGGAGCAGGTCGGCCACCCCCGGCCGGGCGCGGTCGGCGTCGGTCAGGTGCCGATGCGGGTTCCAGCGGAAGTCACGGACGAGTCGGTCGGCCCCCTTCACGTCGGCGTCGGTGGCGGGGAAGCCGGGCAGCGGCAGGTGGAGCGTCGCGGACAGGACCTGGTAAGCCGGCGGGTCGATGCCGAAGTAGTCGCGGATGATCCGGTCCGTCACCTCGTCGTACTTGCCGCCGCCGATCCCGTGGAGGAAGAAATCGCCCAGGCAGACCCGGGTGAACAGGGTCAGCGTCAGCGCCCGGGGCCGGAGCCGGCGGGGGTCACTGGCGGCGGTCGCGGGCTTGCGGCGGCCGCCGGCGGTCCGCTCCCAGAACGGAGCTTCACCCCCAGCCAGCTCCGGGGCCGGGTGGTTCTTGCTCCGGACGCGGTTGGTCCGCCGGTACTCCCGGATCGCCGCGTTGTACTCCCCCCGGAACCGCGGCAGGTCGGCGAGGATGTGGCCGGCGAACCGGGCGAACGTCTCCGTCTGCGACAGCCGGCTGACCGGGAGTTCGAGGTTGTCGCAGCCCCAGGCGTTTTCGCGGTGGGTGCGGAGGCCGGTGAACCACTCCCCGGCGGTCGCGGCCCGGTAGTCGGCGTCGGGCCAAACCTGCCTAAGCAGAGGCTCATAACCCCAACCGGCGGTAATCGCCCGGGCCCGGCCCGGGAACGACGCGAACGACGCCGCGTCCAGAACCGGCCGGTCCTCGTAGGGGGTTTCGCCGTCGAACCGGTCGAACGGGACCGCCTCCAGGCGAACCGACTCCGGGTCGGGGGCGACGACCGGGAAGCGGAGGGCAGCCGACTTGAGGGTGTCGGTGTCGACGATCAGGTTGAGGGGGACGCCGCCGAGCCGGCGGGCCAGCCCGTGCAGGGCGAAGTTCTTGACCCAAACGCCGGGGTGCGAAAGTTCGGGTTGGTGACCGGTGATGAGAAGCGGTGCGAGTGGATCGAGCCCGCCCGGAGCTCCGGGCGGGCGGGCGAACCCGATTAACTCCCGGCGGGCCAGGGCCCGCAACTCTCGGAGGGTCAACCCGCCGACCACCACGTCCGGCCGGTCGAGCTTGCGGCGGTTCTCCTCGACCAGCGCCGGGACGGCCGCTAAGGGTGGGTCGGCCAGGACCTCGCCGTTCCCCGTCGGCGCCCGGAACCGGCGGGGCGGGGGCATCACCAGCACTCCGAACAGGCCGGCAGGTCGTCGTACGCCGGCAGCCCGGGCAGCACGTCCCGCTCGGCCGCCGCCAGCACCCCGCGGTAGTACGCCAGCCGCTCGGCCGGGTCGTTCAGCATACCGCCGAACGCCCGGTTCGGGTCGAGGTAGAGCCGGGGGACGCCGATCTCCTTGACCCGCAACCCGAGCCGGGCCGCCTGCACCCACAGCTGCAGCGGCATCCCCCACCCGGTCTCGGTGATCCGTAGCTTCTCCAGGGCCTCGCGGCGGTAGGCCTTGAACCCGCAAAAGCTGTCCGTCAGGTCGAGCCCGTACCGGGCGTTGATCTCCCGGGTGACGGTGGCGTTGATGAACCGCCGGTCGGACGGGGCCGGGGTATCCTGGCGGAAGTCGCGGAAGTACCGGCTGCCGGAGACGATGTCGCAGTCGTGGATGGCTTCGAGTAAGACCGGGACGCGGGCCGGCTCGTGCTGGCCGTCGCAGTCCATCGTGACGAGCACGTCGTAGTCCTGGTCGAGGGCGTACCGGAAGGCGGTGACGAGGGCCGCCCCGTATCCACGGTTCGTGGGGTGGTCGACCCGGGCGATCCCGGGCTCGGCGGCGAGCAACTCCTTGGTGCCGTCGGTCGAGCCGTCGTTGACCACAAGGATGTTCGGGCTGTACCGGCGGATCTCGGCGAGCACGCCGCGGACGTGCTTGGCCTCGTTGTAGACCGGGACGGCGGTGAGCCAGCGCATGGGGCGGCCTTATACGTCGGAGGTGCGGCCCGCGGGCCGGGCCGCCCCATTGTAGCGCCCCGGCAGAACGCCGAGCAAACGAAACCTTCACGGAGCAAGACGGGTGCCGGCGGGGTTTTGCCGGCGAGCCGGGAGCGGTTGGCGGGCCCGGGGCCGGGGGGGTGATCGCCCCCCGCTCGCCGAGATCAGTGTCCGGTCGTCCCCGTTGCGTTCCCGCCCTGGGCCGCTCATAATCTGTGCGGGTGTACCACCCCCGCCGGCCGGGCTTTCACGCCCGGGAAGGGAGTCGCCATGGGCCGGGTCGCCGCGGCGTCGGTCGTGCTAGTGGTGACGGCGGGGGTCGCCCCGGGCCAGTGGCTCGGCGGCGGGTTCGGGCACCGCGGCGGGCACGGCCACCCGCCCCGGGTGGTCGGCTACAAGGTGGCCGGCGTGGTCGGCGGGGTGCCGGCCGTCCCGGCGCCCCTCCCGCCCCCGGCCTTCGGGTACGGCCCGGCCCTCGGGTTCGGCCCCTACGGCTGGAACCCGTACTTCCTGCCGCCGCCCACCCCGATCGTGGTGGCCCCGCCGCCGATCGTTCTGGTCGGGTTCGACGGCCGGGCCGACGGGCCGGGGGGCCGGGACTTCCTGGTCATCGGCCCGCGGGACCGGCCGTTCCGGGTGTTCGACCGACCGGCCCCGAAGGACGAGCCGCCGCCGGCCCCGAGGCCCAACCCGCTCGCCCCGCCGGCGGCCCTCGGCCGGGACGACAAGCCGGAGGCCGACCCGTTCGCCGAGGCGGCCCGGCAGGTCGGGCTGGCCCGGGCGGCGTTCGCGGCCGACGAGTACGGCCGG
>JAIEQN010000887.1 GCA_019747685.1 Gemmataceae bacterium | reverse complement strand
GATTCCGTCCGCTCGTCCTCATGCCGCCGGGTTACAACACCGAGACGCCGGGGGCTAGATGTCTTCAACACGGCAAAACCAAATCAATTCGAGCCGCTAGCGGGACTCGACGCACGCCCCAGCACCCGGGGTGCGGCAGCGGCCACCGGGATGCGGTTCGTCGGGGTCGAGCGGGACGCCCTGTCCGGTCGGATCGCCCGCGCCCGCTACCCGGACCAGGACATCCGGGTCGAGGACTTCCGGGACACGAGGGTGCCCGAGGGCGGGTTCGACGCGGTGGTCGGCAACGTCCCGTTCGCCGACCTGAAACTCGACCACCACGGTCGAGAGCTGTCGCTGCACGATTTCTTCCTGGCCAAGTCCGTGGACGCCCTGGCACCGGGCGGGGTGCTGGCGTGCGTCACCAGCCACTTCACCCTGGACAAGCAGAACGCCGCTGCCCGCGAGTACCTGGCCGACCAGGCGGACTTCCTGGGGGCGGTCCGGCTGCCGTCGGACGCCTTCCGGGCGGAGGGCACGCAGGTCGTCACCGACCTCGTGTTCCTCCGCAAGCGGGCCGCAGGCGACCCGCCCCGGCACGCCGACCCGGCCTGGCTCGCCGTCGCCCCGCTGGCCGTCGACGGGGCCGAGGTGGCGGTCAGCCGGCCGACGCCTACCTGTCCGGGGACGTGCGGGCCAAGCTCCGGGCCGCCGAGGCGGCCGGGCCGGGGTACGCCCGCAACGCCGCGGCGCTGCGGGAGGTGCAGCCGGAGGACGTGCTGCCGGGCGACATCGACGCCAACCTCGGCGCGCCGTGGATACCGGCCGCCGACGTCCGGGCCTTCGCCGCCGACCTGTTCGGGGTCCCCGAAGGGTCCGTCACCGTCGGCCACCTGGCGAAAGACGCGGTGTGGAGCGTGGACGCCGGGTACGCGGCCGAGCGGTCGGTGGCCGCCACCGCCGACTACGGCACCCCGCGGGCAAACGGCACCTGGCTCCTCTACCTGGCCCTGAACCTGAAGACGCCGGTGATCTACGACCCGGCCCCGGGCGACCCGGACAAGCGGGTGGTGAACCCGGAGGCGACGCTCGCCGCGAAGGAGAAGCAGCAGCGGATCAAGGACAAGTTCCGGCAGTGGGTGTTCGCCGACCCGGACCGGACCGAGCGGCTGGTGCGGGTGTACAACGACGCCTTCAACAACCTGCGGCCGCGGCAGGTCGACGGCTCCCACCTGCACTTCCCGGGGATGAGCCGGGCCGTGACCCTCAACCCACACCAGGCCGACGCCGTGTGGCGGGGGGTGAGCGGCGGGAACACCCTCTTGGCCCACGCGGTCGGGGCCGGGAAGACGTTCACGATGGCCGCCACCGGCATGAAGCTGCGGCAGGCCGGGCTGGCCCGCAAGCCGATGGACGTGGTCCCCAACCACATGCTGGAGCAGTTCAGCCGGGAGTTCCTCCAGCTCTACCCGAACGCCAAGCTCCTCGTCGCCGGCAAGGAGGACCTGGGCAAGGAGCGTCGTAAACTGCTCACGGCCAAGATCGCGTCGGGGGACTGGGACGGGATCGTGGTGACGCACTCGGGGTTCGAGCGGATCGGCATGTCGGCCGAGTACCAGGAGGGCTTCCTGCGGGACCAGATCGCCGAGTACGACCGGCTGCTCCTCGACCGCGCGGCGGGGAATGCCTCACGCTCCGGGCGGAACATCATCAAGACCATCGAGAAGCAGAAGGCGGCCCGGGAGGCGCGGCTCAAAGACCTGCTGGCGGAGGGCAAGAAGGACGACGGGCTGGTGTTCGACGAGCTGGGGGTGGACCACGTCTTCGTCGACGAGGCGCATTACTTCAAGAACCTGGAGACGGCGACCAAGATGGAGCGGGTGGCGGGCGTCCAGACCGGCGGCAGCGAGCGGGCGTTCGACCTGCTCATGAAGGCCCGCTACCTGCACGGCAAGCACCCAGGCCGGGGGCTGACGTTCGCCACCGGGACGCCGGTGAGCAACACGATGGTCGAACTCTACACCCTGCAACGCTACCTCGACCCGGACGGGCTGGCGGCCCGCGGGATCGACCACGTCGACGCCTGGGCGGCGACCTTCGGGGAGGTGGTGGAGGCGATGGAGATCAGCCCGGACGGGGCGTCCCTGCGGCCCCGCAGCCGGTTCGCCAAATTCGTGAACCTTCCTGAGTTGCAGCAGATGTTCCGCCAGTCCGCCGACGTCCAGACGGCCGACATGCTCGACCTCCCCCGGCCGGCCCTCGAAGGCGGCAAGCCGCACGTCGTCGCCTGCCCGATGTCCGACGCGCAGGCCGACCTCCAGCGGGGGCTGGTGGAGCGGTACGAGCGGCTGCGGTCCCAGAAGGTGGACCCGCGGGAGGACAACGCCCTGGCCGTCACCACCGACGGCCGCAAGCTCGCCCTCGACGCCCGGATGCTGTCCGCCGACGCGGGCGACGCGGCCGGGTCGAAGGTGAACGCCCTGGTCGAGACCGTCCACGCCATCTGGGAGCGGACGGCACCCGCCCGCGGCACCCAGATGGTGTTCTGCGACCTGGGCGTGCAGCCGACCCCGTGGGGGTTCTCCGTGTACGACGAGGTGATCGACAAGCTCACCGCCCGCGGCGTCCCCCGCGGGCAGATCGCGGCCGTCGGCGAGGCCGACACGGACGCCAAGAAGCAGGCCCTGTTCGACAAGGTCCGGTCGGGGGCCGTCCGCGTCCTGATCGGCAGCACGCAGAAGAGGGGGGCGGGGACGAACGTGCAGAAGCGGCTGGCGGCGCTCCACCACCTGGACGCCCCGTGGAAGCCGGCCGAGGTGGAGCAGCGGGAGGGCCGCATCCTCCGCCAGGGGAACACGAACGCCGAGGTGGCCGTCTACCGGTACGTCACGGAAGGGTCGTTCGACGCCTACATGTGGCAGGCCCTGGAGACCAAGGCCCGGTTCATCGGCCAGGTGATGACCGGCCGGGTCGGGGTGCGGCGGGCCGAGGACGTGGCCGGCCAGGAGCTGAGCTACGCCGAAGTGAAGGCGATCGCGTCCGGCAACCCGGCGGTGCTCGCCCTGGCCGAGGCGGACGCCGAGGTGCAGCGGCTGGCCGTCCTACGCCGGAACCACGCCGACGAGCAGTACACCGCCCGGCGGAACCTGCGGGAGCTGCCGGCCGCGATCGCCCGGTACGAGCGGCGGCTGGCCGACCTGGAGGCCGACCGGGCGACGGCCGCCGGCGGGGACGGGGGAGTCGTCACGATCGGCGGCCGCGGGTACGGCCGGGACGAGGCCCCGGACGCCCTGGCCCGGGCACTCGCCCGGGTGCCGGCGGACGTGGACCGCACCCGGTGGTTCCCGCTCGGGACGTACCGGGGGCTGGGGTTCGGGGTCGAGCGGCACCCGGGGGGCGCGGGCAGCGTCTACCTGGAAGGCAGGGCCGCCCAGGAAACCACCCTGTCGCGGGAGTCGCAGGGGCCGCGGGCGGTGCTCAACGCCCTCGCCCGGCTGGCCGCCTCCTACGACGGCGACTGCGACCGTGCCCGGCAGGACCTCGAACTGGCCCGGACCCAACTGCGGGACTACGAGGCCCGCCTCGGCCGGCCGTTCGCCCAGGCCGCCTACCTGGCCGAGCTGGCCGACCTCCGCGACCGGCTGAAGGCCGCCCTGGCGGCCCCCCCGCCGGCCCAGAACCAGGAAGCCGCGCCGGCCGCCGCCGACCCGGCCGAGCGGATCAAGGCGCTGCGGGCCTCGCACGCGGCGACCACACATGCCATCACCGACGGTCCGGGCCGACCGGAGCGCGCAAAACCCGCCCGTCGGCCTCCGGAACCTGACGGCGATCTCGACGCATCCCCGCCCCGGCAGGAAGAAGACCCGCGGGCGGATGGCGAAGCGGACGGTCAACTCCCGCCCGCCTACCGGAAACGGGTCTCGGCCCCCTCGCAGCGGGCGTCCGGGCAGCGGTCGCTGTTCTAGGAACCCGCGGCGGCGTGTCGTGTGCCCGTGGATGCGGGTCGACGGGGACACGGAGGCACGACCCCACGGCATTCCTGGTCGAACCGTCGGCGGCGGGGGTTGACCCAGCCGGCCGGATGCTGGCATAAGGGGATGACCTACGAACCCACGGACGCCCGACACACGATGGTACACGATGCGAACGCCAAGATGGTTTCCGCGCAGGAGGTCGCCTGCTTCGCCTACTGCCCCGAGCAGTGGCGGCTCCAGTACGGCCTCGGCCTCCCGCCGACGAACGGGGCGGCCCTCGCCGCCGGCACCCGGCATCACGCCCGCAACGCGGCGGCCGAGCGCGTGGCGAGCGCCCTGATCGTCCTCGGCATCGCCGTCGTACTGGCCGCGGCCGCCGCACTCCTAATCCGGGTGGTCGGGCAATGGGGTTGACGCCGTGGGCGGCCGCGGCCGCCGTTCCGGCCCTGCTGATAGGGGTCCTGCTTGTCCTCACCGGCCGGCGGGTGCGGGAACGTCGCGGCCTGGGGGCGGGGGGGACCGTGTCGCTGGACGCGGTCACGCTGCGCTCCCGTCGCTTCGGCCTGACCGGCCGTCCCGACCGCCTCATCAAGACCGGCGGCACCGTGATCCCGGAGGAGTGGAAGTCGGCCCGCGTGCTGCGGCCGTGGCACCGGGCGCAGATGGGTGTCTACTTCGTCCTGATCGAGGAGGAGTTGCGGACGCGGCCGCCCCACGGCTTCGTCACCTGCGGCGACGGCACCCGGCACCGGGTCGAGAACGACGAGCAACTGCGGGCGTGGGTCCTCGACCTGGCCGGCCGCATCCGCGCGGCCCGGCGCGAGCCCGGGGAGCCGCTCCCGGTCCGGCCGGTGCCGGGGCAGTGCCGGCCGTGCGGGATGCGGCCGCATTGCCGCCAGGCGAAGCTGTAGGCGTGACGGACACAGGATTGCCGTCATCGAGCGGGTTCGGGTCGGGACGCCAAACCACCTTCCGCCGTCCCGAACCGGGCCATCAGGTCCGGCGGGAGCCAGCCCGCGGGGTCGAAGCCGTCCGCCACACTCGTGTTCGTCATGCGGTACGGGCAGCCGATCCGCCGGGGGGCGGACAGGCGGCGGAGCAGGTGCTCCCGCACCCGGGCCTTCAGCTCGTCGGCCCCCGCCCCGGCGAACCGCCTGTGCTGGCCGGCCTGCCCGGTCCGGCCGTAGGCGAGGCACACCGTCCACTCCCCGAACAGGTCCCGGCCGACCCGCACCTCGTACCACCGGTGGCGGTTCTCGGCCGGGTTGTGGGCCTCCAGGGTCAGCGTCAGTAGTCCGTCCATGTGTGGTCTCCTTCGTGGGTGATCTGGCCGCGGCGCTTGGGCTCGCCCCGGCCGCCGGGGGCGGTCGGCGGCGGCCCGCCGTCGGGGTGGCGGCGGAGCAGGCGGGAGAGCGTCCGCTCGGACACCCGCCACT
>JAIEQN010000472.1 GCA_019747685.1 Gemmataceae bacterium | reverse complement strand
CGGCTCGGGCACGGCCGCCACCGCCACGGTCCCCTGCAAGCTGTTCAGGAAGTCCGACTTGGCCGCGGTCGCGCCGTCCGCGGTGACTTCCGAGTACGCGGCCGTCTCGAGCCTTAGCCGGAGCGTGTACGTGACATCCACGGACAAATTCCGGTTCTTCGAGTCGGACTCCTTTACGTTAACCATTCGTCTCCCTTTCGACGAGTCGGCGAACGGAACCTGCATGACGACCAGACCACCTCGCACGATTTCGGCCTTCGCGGCGACATCCGCGAACACCCTGAACGGTACGGCGTCCGGGTTGGCCGTCAGAGTCCCGTTGAGGTCGGCACGGAGGCTGATTCCGACGACCGCCGGGTCCGCCGGGGCGTCGCGCCGGATCACGAAGTCCCGGTTGATGGCCTCCTCGTACCCGAGGATGGTGATATCCCCGAGCTTGCCGTCGGCCGAGGTCTCGGTCACGGCCCCGAGGAACACCCCGGCGTCCAGCTCGCCGCCCTTGTCGTCATGCTTCCGGACGCCGCTCCCCGTTTGTTTGTCGATGAGGCCGACATGGGCGTAGACGTTGCCCGGCCCGAACTCGATGGTGTAGCCCGCGTCGGACCGCCCGAGCCCGAGGACGGTGAGGACGGCGAGGGCGAGGACCACGAGCGCCGACAGTCGCACGGCTCGCATGATGGCCTCCCGTGGGTTTGGTGGGCCCGCCGATCGGGCCGGGTGCCCGGCCGCCGGTGGGGATGTCGAACTGATTCGACCCGGCCGCCGGGAGAAAAGCAATGACAAACACAGAGAAACCGACCGGCCGCCCCGATCGACCGCCCGCCCGGCCCCGGCCGGGTCACCCCTTCCGCTTCTTCGGCTTCGGCATCGGCAGGGCGTCGGAGGTGGCCCGCAGGAGCCGGGCCATCGCGGCGGCGTCGGCCCAGTCCGCGCGGGGGATCACGAGGTGCGGCTTGGCCCCGGGGTATGGCGGACCTTCCTCGGCGTCCGGCACCAGCCCCCGCCCGGCGGCCGTCGGCTTGACGTACAGCCGGTCGTCGCACACCAGGGCCACCGGCTTGCCGTCCAGGTAGACGCAGTACTCGCCGAACATCTTCCGGGCCGTCACCACCCCGGCCCCGCCGAGCTGGCCCAACAGGTCGTCCACCGTCTCTTGCCTGGTCGCCACGACGCCCTCCCGCTCTGCGGACCGGAAACCGGCCTGCTCTGGTGGCACAGGCCTCCCGGCCTGTGCATGCCCGACACAGGCCGGGAGGCCTGTGCCACCAAAGACGGACCGTGACCACCGGCTCACCCGCCGGCCAGCTCCAGCCACCGGGCCTCCAGCAGCTCGGCGTACTCGGTCGCTTCCAGCCCGTAGGGGTTCAGCGAGTACCCCTCGTTCACCTCGACCAGCGCCGTCCGGCCGTCGGTCAGCACCCCGAAGTCGATCCCGTACCCGGCCGGGGCCGCCCGGCCGTAGTCGGCCACCGCCGCCCGCACCACCCCGGCGTCCGGATACCGGAACACCTCCCCGGCGTACCGGCACAGGTCCAGCACCCGCCCCTGCCGGACGAAGCACCGCCACTCCGACACGAACGTGACGTACTCCGACACCAGCACCTCGTGGGCGTCCGGCAGGGCCGCGGCCGCGGCCAGGTCGTCGGCCTCGTACACCGCCAGCGACGGCGACCCCTTGTGCCGGCGGAGCGACTTCACCCACAGCGGCTCGGGTGGCCCGGACCGGCCGTACCGCGACCGCAACTCGCCCCAGGTCGAGGTCCAAACCCGCCGGCCGCGGTACTGGGCCAGGCACGCCGGCAGGTTGTCCGCCGACGGGATCGCCACCCCGAGGGCGGTCAAGGCCGCCTCGACCACCGGCACCCCGCCGGCGACCAACGTATCCCGGCCGAGCGGTAGCGTGCCCTGGTCGAGCTGCCGCGGCTCGAACGGCTCGCACCGGACGCCCCGCTTGCGGAACCCGTCCCAGGCCCGGTAGAACGGGTCGGTCGCCGGGACACCGCCCTCGGCCTGGACGTACACCCGCGTCAGCTTCACGGCCGACCCCCCGGCCCGGCCGGGGCCGGCGGGTCCGGCCGGTGCCACGGGGTCATCACCCGGACGTGCCGGCCGTCCGGGTCGAGCAGGGTGACGTACCGGGTGTACTCGAACGGCGTCGGCGGGTGCAGCGGCACCACCCCGAACCCGGGGAGCCGGGCCAGGAAAGCATCCAGGTCGGGGACGGTGAACCCGAGCTGGAGCGAGTCGTACCCCTGAGGCGGGGGCGGGGCCGACAGGTCGGCGGCCGGCTGGACGGTGAAGTACAGCGGCCCGACCCGGCCGGCGTAGTGCCGGTGCCGGCCGTCGTGCTCCTCGCCGACCAGTGGCACCCCGAGCAGGTCCCGGTAGAACGCCGCCGTCGCGTCGGCGTCCCGGGCCAACAGCAGCACGATCGACAGCTCGGCGGACGGGGCGGTATTCATGGCGGGCCTCCGCGGACTGACAACCCGGCCGGCATCGTACCCCGGCCGCCGGCCGGCCGCAACCGCCCGGCGTCAACCCGGCCCCGGGGCCCCGCCCCAGGTCACCGGCAGGACCGACGGGCCGCGGTTGGCCGCGTTCCGGTACCACGCGATCTTGCCGGCCGGGTCGAGCCGCAGCCCCGGGGCCCGGCGGATCAAGGTCTCCAGGGCGATCGTCGCGACCTCCCGGGCTAGCGCCGCCCCGAAGCACCCATGCACCCCCGCCCCGAACGACAGGTGATGCCCCGCCGCCCGGCCGAGGTCGAACCGGTCCGGGTCCGGGAAGTGGGCCGGGTCGCGGTTCGCCGCCGCCAGGCTCAGTTGCACCACCTGCCCGGCCTTGATCGACTGCCCGCCGACCGTCACGTCCTCCAGGGCCACCCGCGGGATCAGCGTCACCGGCGGCTCGAACCGCAACGTCTCTTCCACCGCCGCCGGGATCAGCCCCGGGTCGGCCTTCACCCGGGCGAACTGGTCCGGGCGGGTCAGCAACAGCCACAGGGCGTTGCCGACCAGGTTCCGGACCGCCAGGTGCCCGGCCAACAGGAGCAGCATGACGTTCCCGGCCACCTCGTCGTCGGTCAGCCCGCCGTCGGCCGCCACGGCCGCCAGGAAGTCGCCCCCGCCGGCCGCCCGCCGGTTCGCCAACAGGTCGCGGGCGTACGCCACCATCTCCGTCCCGCTGCGGACGAAGTCGCCGGCGGTCTGCGTCGTAATGGGCAGCACGTTGAAGAACCCGACGAACGCCAGCGACCAGGCGATCAGCCGGGGCCGGTCGGCCGGGGGCACCCCGAACAGGTCGGACAGGACGTAGGCCGGCAGGAGGAAGGCGTACTCGCCGGCCGCGTCGAGCCGGCCGCGGGGCATCGCCGCGTCGAGCAAGGCGTCGGCGGCCGCCCGGATCGGCCCGGCCAGCCGCTTCACCACGGCCGGGGTCAGCCCCTTTTGCAGGTGGCCCCGGACCCGGGCGTGGTCCGCCCCGTCCTTCATCAGCATCCACGTTTCCAGGTACGGCACCATCGTCCGCACCCCGGGCCGGGCGTCGGCCGGGGCCGCGTCCACGAACCCCCTCATCCGGTCGCTGCTCAGCCGCGGGTCCTGCAAGAGGTCGTGGACGGGGTCGTAGGGGAAGACGAACCAACTGTTCAAGGGCGGGTAGAAGAACACCGGGCGGTGCTCCCGGAGGTACGCCAGGTCCGGGAACGGGTCGTCCAGCTTGGCCGGGACGGCCAGGACGAACTCGTCGCCCTCGCGGGGGTCGGTCGGCATCGGGGGTCCTCGGCGGCGGTTCCGGCCCGGCCGGTCCAGTGTACCACCCCGGCCGCCCGGGTGCCCGTCACACCTCGACCTTCTTCCACCGCCCGCCGGCGAACCGGAGGGTGAAGAACACCCCCCGGACCCAGATGTCGGCCACCATCGCCACCCACGCCCCGAACAGCCCCAGCCCGGCCCCGGGCAGGGTGCCCAGCGGCCCGAGGTCGACCGCCGGGCCGGTCAAGAGGTACGCCAGCGGGATGCGGACCCCGAGGAACCCGGTCCAACTGAACAGCACCGGCACCCGGGTGTCCCCGGCCCCCCGCAGGGCGTAGGTGAAGACGATCTGGGCGGCCAGGGCCGGCATCGCCACGGCGATCAGCCGCAACACCGGCACCCCGGCCGCCACCACCGGGGCCAGGTCCGCCTCGTGGCAGAACAGCCGCACCATCGGCCCGGCCAGGGCCGCGAACACCACCCCCATCCCGCACATCGCCGCCACCGCCAGGGCGAACGACACCCACCCGGCCCGGGCCGCCCGGTGCGGCTCGCGGGCGCCGAGGCTCTGGCCCACCAGGGTCATCGCGGCGATCCCCAGCGCCCCGCCGGCCAGGTAGCTCAACGCCTCCCATTGCAGCGCCACCCCGTGGGCCGCCGCCGCGACATCGCCGAGCCGGTTGACCAGGCTCAGGAACCACAACTGGCAGACCGCGACGGACAGGCTGTCGATCCCCGCCGGGACGCTCACCCGGAGCAGCCGGTAGAGCAGGTGTCGGTCGGGGGCGAGGTCGGCGAGGCGGAGCTGCAACCCCGACCGGCCGCGGGCCAGGACCGCCAGCACCCACACGCAGCCGACGGCGTGGCTCAGCCCGGTCCCCAGGGCGATCCCCTCGAACCCCAGCCCGGGGACCGGCCCGACCCCGAAGCACAGGCCCCAGGCCAGCGGCACGTTCAGGACGGCCACGCCGCCGAGGACCTTCAACCCGGTCCGGGTGTCCCCGGCCCCGGCCAGGCAGGCGACGCAGGCCGCCTCGGTAATCTGGAACGGCAGGAGGATTGCCAACGGGGTGAGGAACCGGACGCAGTAGTCGGCCGCGTCGCCGGCCAGTTGCAGC
Source organism: Gemmataceae bacterium (assembly GCA_019747685.1). Lineage (GTDB taxonomy): Bacteria > Planctomycetota > Planctomycetia > Gemmatales > Gemmataceae > Urbifossiella. The sequence continues at coordinate 516 of JAIEQN010000472.1, read as the reverse complement.
GCCCCGACCAGGGCCGGCAGCCCGGCCAGGGCGGCGGCCGTACCGAGCAGCCCGAACCCGACGGCCAGCAAGACCGACTGGGCGGTCGCCCGGCGGGCCAGCGACCAGTCCTTCGCCCCGACGAACCGGGCGACCAGGGCCGTGCTGCCGACGCTCACCAGGACGGTGTAGCTGGAGACGAACCAGTACAGGTAGCCGGCGGTGGTGAGGGCGGCGAGGTACGCCCCGCGGGCGGCCGGGTCCGGGAGGGGGAACCGGTCGGCCAGGTACTGGTCGGACAGCCGGACGAGCAGGTGGAGGTACTGCTGGGCCAGGGCCGGGAGGGCCAGGGCCAGGACCCGGGGGACGGTCCGCGGGCGTGTCGGGCCGGTCGCAGAGGCCCCCGGGGTCCGGACTCCGTCGCGCATGGGACCATGATACGCCCGGCCGGTCAGGGGGTAGTGCCTCGGTTCGGTGGCACAGGCCTCCCGGCCTGTGTTGCCCAGGCCGGGAGGCCTGTGCCACCGAAGCCAAACC
>JAIEQN010000323.1 GCA_019747685.1 Gemmataceae bacterium | reverse complement strand
ACCCGCCCGACCCCGAGGCCGGCCCCGTCGAACTCGCCGGTCACGCCGTCCGCCCCGGCGAACCCGGTGACCACCAGGTCGGCCACCCCGTCCCCGTTGCGGTCGGCCGGTTGGGCCCGGGTCCGGCCGCGGTCGTCCGCCGGCCCGGCCAGGAAGTTGGCCAGCTCGCCCCCGGTCCGGCCGTCGAACACCCGGACGTGCGGGCCGCCGCCGACCCCGGCCCCGACCGCGATGTCCGGCCCCCCGTCCCCGGTCAGGTCGCCGACGGCCACGTTCGGCCCGCCGGCGAACGACACCGCGAACGGCACGACCGACAGCGCCACCACCCCGGTGCTGGCGTCGACCACGTTGATGACGGTGCCGTCGGTCCGGACGAACGTGTCCCGGTTCTCGACCCGGGTCGTCGCCACGTCCGACCCGACCCCCAGCCCCTCGGCGTCGGCGACGAACAGCCGGACCCGGTACGGCCCGTCGATCACCGGGGTGAACGCGGCCTCCGGCCCGGTCAGGGTGAACACCCGGCCGCGGGGGTTGATGACGGTCCAGGTGAAGGTGAGCGGCCCGCCGTCCGGGTCGGACGCGGCCGCCCGGAGGACGACCGGCCGCCGCTCGGCCCCGGCCGCCGGGACCTCGAACCGGTCGATCCGCGGGGGCAGGTTGCCGACCGTCACCGGGGTCGCCAGCTCGGCCGCCGTCGCCCCGGCGTCGTCGTCCGCCACCGCCACCCGGACGGTGTACGTCCGGGACGCGAACCCGTGCGGGTCGGCGGCGTAGGCGTGGGTCGCGGCGAACGTCCGGGTGAGCGGGTCGAGGGCCGCCGGCGAGGTGGTCCCGTCGCCCCAATCCACGGTGATCGTGTGCGCGTCCCGCGTCCCGGCGTCGGCGTACCGGCCGGTCAGGGTGACGACCCGGCCGGCCTCCGCCGCCGTCAGGTCGCCCGCCAGGTCCGAAGCCGTCGGCGGGGCGTTCCGGACCGTCAGCACGGCCGACCCGGCGGCCGTCGCGCCGGCGTCGTCCGTCACCGTCACGGCGACCGTGTACGGGTCGGCCGGGGTGCCGGTGGGGTCGTCGTCGGGGTAGCGGTGGGTGGCCGCGAACCGGCGGGTGGCCGGGTCCACCGGGACGGCCTCGGACGACCCGTCGCCCCAGTCCACGGTGACGGTGTGGGCGTCGAGCCGGCCCGGGTCCTCGACGGCCCCGGTGACGGTGACCAGCCCGCCCTCGGTGATCGCGGCCGCGGCCAGCCCCGGGCCGAGCAGCACCGGGGGGCGTTCGTCACCTCCTGGGTGGCCGCCGCCGGCGGCCCGACCGCCCCGTCCGTGTCGGACACGACGAGCAGGAGTCGCCGTCCCGGTTCAGGTCCCAGGCGAACCCGGTCGGGTCGCCGGAGGCGGTGGCGGACAGGGTGAGCGACCCGCCTTCGGCGACGAGGTACGGCCCGCCGGCCGAGGCCGTCGCCGGGTCCACGGCCACGTCGATCAGCAGCACGTTCGAGTCGGTCCCGTCCGGGGCGGTGTCCTCGTCGACCGCCGCGACGACGACGGCCATCACCCCCGGCACGCGGTACTCGTGGGCGGCCGACCGGGTGTCGCTGCCGAACGTCTCCACCGACCCGTCGCCCCACGTCACCCGCCACTCGCCGACCCGGTCGTCCCCGGGGTCGGTGGCGGCGAAGGTGACCGTCACCGGCGACCCGACGACGGCCGCGGCCGGGCCGGAAACAGTGACGGCCGGCCGGCGGGTCCGGACGGTCAGGGTGGTGTACGCCCGGCTGGTGAACCCGTCGGCGTTGGTCGCCGTCAGCCCGACCTGGTAGACGCCGTCGTCGGCCAGCCCGAAGTCGCCGAGCTGGCCCCAGGTCAGGGTCAGGGTGGTGCCGACCCCGTCGTTGAACACCCCGTCCCCGTCCAGGTCCCAGCGGGCCGGGCCGTCCAGGACGCCGGCCGTGCCGAGCGGGGTGACGGTCGCGGTCAGGGTGACGCCGTCGCCCTCGTCGATCGCCGGCGGCGGGCCGAGGGCGATGACCGGGGCGGCCACCACCCGCACGTCCTCGGTCCCGTCGTAGGTCACCACCCCGCGGGCGGTGACGGCCAGCGTGCCCGTGGGCACCGTCGGGGGGACGCCCGGGGCGTAGTCCGGGGTGGCCGGGTCCGGGTCCTGCGGGTCGAACAGGAGGGCGTCGGCCCCGCCGTCGCCGGTGATGCTGACGGCGGCGTCGGCCGGGAGGTTCCGGCCGGACACCCGGACGGTGTCGGCGTCGGGGCCGCCGGCGACGGCGATCGTCGTCCCGGCCCCGGCCTGTTCGAGGACGATGACATCGGCCCCGGCCCCGCCGAGGACGGACACGGCCGCCCCCGCCGTCAGCGCCCGGAGCTGGGCCTCGTCGGCCCCGTCCCCGAGGTCGACGGTGGTGGTCGCCGACAGCCCGACCAGGACGACCCGGTCGCCGCCCCCGCCGGTGCCGATCCGGGTCGAGGCCGTCGGGGCGGGCGGGGCGGCCCGCAGGGTGATCGTGTCGGCCCCGCCGGCGGTCGAGACGGCCAGCCCCTCGATCCCGGCGAACGAGGTCCGGATCGCCTCCGGCTTGGGGAGTGAGGTGTCCAGGGCGAAGCTGACCAGCCCGCCCGGGGTGGGCCGTCGCCCGGGCTGGCGACGAACGCCCGGTCGCCGGCCGGGAGGACCACCACCGCCCGCGGGTCGACCAACCCGGACACCCCGCCGGCCCCGTTCCGGACCAGTTGGGCCGGGAGCAGGGTGCCGGACGCCGGGTCGGCGGCGAAGACCGCCAGGGCGTGGCCCGGCCCGCCGGTGACGAGGACCGCCCGCCCGTCCGGGGTGACGGCCACCCCGGACGGGCGGGCCAGCCCGCGGACCCCGCCGAGCCCGTTGGTCAGCGTCTGGACGCGGACCAGGGTGTCGTCCCGGCACGTCGAACCGCGAGGCGAACTGAAGGTTCCCGAACCCGTCCCGGGCGAACACGGCGACGGCCCCGCGGGTCGGGCTGGCGACGTACACCGCCGCCGCGGTGGCGGCCACGGCCGTCCCCCCGCCCAGGATGTTCCTCTTCAGGAGCTGCCGCTGGGTGCCGTCGGCGTTGGCCGCCACCAGGGCGTTCTGGGCCGGGTCGAGGGCGTACACCTGGCCCCCGTCCGGGCCGGCCGCCGCCGCGGTGAAGCCGGTGACGGCCGGGTCGGTGGCCAGGGCCGGCCGGGTGGCGGTCAGGAACGCCGCCTGGCCGTCGACCAGGGTGACGGCGGACAGCCCGGCCGCGGCCCCGCCGACCGAGGCCGTCACCTTCACGAACTGGAAGGCGTCGGCCGGGTCGGCCGCGTCGTCCGGCACGAGGGTCATCCCGACCCCGCCCGGGGCGAGCGAGGTGAGGACCCGCGCGGCCCCGACCCCGTCCACCTGGAGGGCGAGGGTGAACGCCCCGGCCCCGGCCACGACCGCCCCGAGCCGCGGGGCCGGGAGCGGGACGGACGACAGGTTGACGAACGCCAGCACGTCGAACCCGGTGTAGTCGGCGTCGTACCCGGCCGGGCCGAGGTCGAGCCGGACGACCGCGGCCAGGGCCCCGGCCGGGACCGCCGCCGAGGTCAGCCGCATGACCTGGTCCGGGGTGACGCCGGACAGCAGCCCGTACAGCCCGGCCCCGATCGCCAGGTTCCCGGCGAACCGGAACCGGAGGACGCCGCCGTCCAGCATCACGGCCAGCGGCACGCCGCCGATCGACCCGCCGTCCCCGACCCCGTTGATCGTCATCGCGGCGGTGTCGACGGCGACCACCCCGGACAGGGTGGCGGTGCCGACCGCCTGGGCCGGGTCGCCGGCCCCGCCGGCGAACACCACCCGGGCGACGAGGTTGTCCACGGCGACGTGCCCGGCCGTCCACGACACCGACCGGAGGGCGGTGAACGAGGCCGGGAAGTAGACCGTCCGGACGGCCGGGTCGGCGGCCGGGGTGAACGTCACCGTCCGGCCGTTGGCCGTCACCCCGGTGAACGTCACCGTCACCGGGCCGGCCCCGCCGGCCGGGTCGAGCCACAGGTCGATCTGGTACAGGGCGAACAGGTCCGCCCCGCCGGCCGCGGCCGGGGTCAGGGTGTCGCCGGGGGCCGCCCCGAGGGCGGCCGTGCTGAACCGGTCGGTCCGGGCCAGCCCGCCGGACGAGGTCAGGGTGAACCCGGCCTCGGTGACGGCCGCCGGCGGGGCCGCCGGCAGGGCGTCGAACGACACCGCCCCCTCGTAGTTCCGGAAGGCGTCGAACCGGGCGGCCGACGCCACCGCCAGCCCGGCCGTCAGCTCGACCCGGTCGCCGTCGATGCTCCCGGCGACGGCCCCGCCGGTTTCGGACACCACCTCCAGGGTGTCGGACCGGGTGCCGCCGAGGTCCCGGGTTCGGCCGGCCCCGTCGGTGGACACCACCAGCACCGGGGCGGCCGGGGTGGCCGTCTCGGTGTCGTCGGCGAACAGGCCGCCGCCCCGGACCGCCCAGGCGACCCCGGCCGCCGCGTTCCCGGTGTTGTCCACGACGAGCGCTTCGACCTCCAGCCCGAGGCCGGCGAACGGGGTGGCCGCCGGCACCCCCGGGACGACCACCCGGGCCACGTCCTCCCCGCCCCCGCCGAAGTACGTCGCCGTCACCCCGCCGGCGGCCGCCGGGGCGGCGATCGCATCGAACACCACCGCGTCGTCCCCGCCGCCGCCCCGCAGCTCGATGAGCGTCGTCGGCAGGGCGGCGTTTACCGTCAGCCGGTCGTTCCCGGTCCCGAGCAGGACGGCCACCCGGTCCACCTCGGCGAACGTTACCGCCCCGGCCGTCACCCCGGTGATGGTGTTCCCGGTGAGCCGCCCGTCGGCCACGGCCGCGGTGATCGCCCGCCGGTCGATGGTGAGGGCGTCGGTCCCGGGGCCGTCCCCGGTCGCGCTCACCCCGCCGGCCGTGTCGAACACCGTCACCGCGTCGTCCCCGGCCCCGGTCGTGACCGCGACGGCGTGGGCCGCCGCGGCGACGGTCACGGCGTCGTCCCCGCCGCCGAGATCGACCGTCACCGGGGTGATCGTTCCGGTCACCCGCACGGCGTCGGCCTGGCCGCCGAGGAGGAGCCGCAGCCCGTCCAGTTGCTCGAACTCGACCCGGCCGGCGACCCCGGCCGCCGCCACCATCCCCCGGGTCGGGGTGAGCAGGCCGGCGGTCAGGTCGGCCGCCTGGGTCGCCGCGACGGTCAGCGTGTCGTCCGACCCGGCCCCGCCGCGGACCGTCACCCGGGTCCCACGGAAGGTGTCCAGTCGGCCGCCGGCGTTCGCCGCCGGCGTCGCCTGGCTGCCCAGGTGGATGACATCGTCGGCCCCGCCGGCGTCGATCGTCAGGGCGGCCCCC
>JAIEQN010000759.1 GCA_019747685.1 Gemmataceae bacterium | reverse complement strand
GTCAGCCAAACCCCGGCCCGGGCGGCCGCCGGCCACAACGCCCACCCGACGAGCACCCCGGCCGCCACCGCCAACCCCGGTCGTCGCCGCATGCCACCGCCCTCCCCGGCCCGCGTGGAGCGACCGCGGGCCGGGGGACGATAGCCGGGGGGCCGGGGGGAATAAAGGTGAACCGGCGGGGGTGGGGGGCGCGGCCGGCCCGGGCGGGGTTGACACCCGGGCCGGGTCGTGCTCGCACCCAACCTGACGGGAAGGAATTGCGGGAGTTCGGATCCCAGACACGACCCGGCCCGGAGGGCCGGACCGTGCGCTAGCCGCCGGGGGCGGCCTTGGCGTCGTCCACCAGCCGCGGCAGGGCCGGGACCTTCTCGCCCGGCGGGGCCTTCTGGCTGTACTCCGAGTAGTCCAGGTACAGCAGGGTGCAGCCGACCAGCACGGCCAGCAGGGTGACCGCGGCGATCAGCGTGTACACCGGCTCGCCCGGCCCCTTCGGCGGCTTCGGCCGCCGCTCGACCACCGGCCGCGGCTTCGGGGCCGGCTTCTCGGCCTTCTCCGCCTTCTCCTTCGACTTCTTGGCCATGAGCGGTCCCCCGGCAGGCGTGGGTGGTGTGCGGGTTCGTCCGGTCAGCGGCCGGTGCCGACCTTGCCGATCGTGTCCCCGGCCTTCGGCAGCTCGTCCGGCCGGAGTTGGGCGACGGTCCGGCGGGTGTCGGCCGGGGTGAAGCGGGCCACCGCCGCCTTCGGCACCGACTTGGTGACCACGGCCTTCCCCAAGTAGCGGGCGTCCGCCCCCCGCCGGTAGACGTCGACCTCCGCCCCCTCCCGCAGCCCGGCCTCGAACCCGACGGACAGGACCAGGTTGGCCCCGCTGACCGCCTCGACCGTCCCGCGGAGGCCTTCCGGGACCGGCGGGCGGGCCTTGGTCAGGGTCAGCCCGCTGCCAGACGACCCGGACTGGGCGTCGGCCAGTTGGTTCCGCAGGTCCTCCACCAGGGCGTCGGCCAGGAGCCGGGCCGCCTGGGCCTGCTTCTGGGCGATCTCGGCCGCCAGTTGGGCCTTCTTGGCGTCCTCGGCGGCGACCGTCAGCCGGATCTTTTCCTCCTCCAGCGCCCCGGCCCGCTCGCGGACCGTCTTCACCTCGGCCAGGGCGCTCTGGAAGTTGGCCTGGAGGTCGACCGCCTTCAGGTCCGAGTCCTTGATGCTGGCGTTCAGGCTCTTGATCTGCCCGTCCTGCTCCCGGTTGGCCTTCTCCAGGGTGGCCACCTGGCCGGACAGCCCGGCCGACTTGGCCTCGGCCGCCGCCACCTGCTTGGCCAGGGCCTCCTTCTCGGCCAGGTAGACCCGGTACTCGCCCTCCCGGGCGGCCTTGGCCTCCTCGTACCCCTTCTTGTACTGCTTGGCGTTGGCCTCCCAGTTCGTCCGGGTGACGTACACCGTGGCCATGAGCCACATCCCGACCAGGGCCAGGACCATCGCGCAGACGGCCAGAATCTTGCCGAGCCAGGTCATCGCCCCGCCCTCCCCGGATGCCGCTCCCCGATACCCCGCGGGCCGGGCACAGGCCGGGAGGCCTGTGCCACCGAAGCAGTTTGACTGGTGGCACAGGCCGGGAGGCCTGTGCCGAGGAGCACAGGCCGGGAGGCCTGTGCCACCAACCCTCGGGTCAGTCCTTCCGGCCGAACGCCGCCAGCCGGCGGGCCAGTTGGTCCCGCCGGGTCTTGGCCCAGTCGAGCTGGCCGACCGTGTTCACCTCGAGCCCGGCCAGGTACGCCGCCTCGGTCCGGACGTTCTCCCGGATCTCCCGCTGCTTGAGCACCCGGGTCTCCAGGTCGGCCACCGCCTCCCCGAGCTTCCGCTGCTCGGCCCGCAGCTTGGTGCTCTCGGCGGCCGCCTCGGCGATCCGCTTGGCGTGGGCGTTGAACACGGCGAGCAGGGTGTCGGCCCCGCGGAGCGGCTGGCCGTCCGGCCCGAGCACGACCACGCCCTTCTCGGCCGGGTTCGGGTCGAGGTCGAGCAGCTTGGTGGCCGGGTCGTCCTTCAGGTTGAAGAAGGCGGCGTCCCCGGCCTTCGGGTACCCGCCGGCCCGGGCCACGGCCAAGAGCCCCGGCACCTTGGCCCCGCCGACCGTCCCGCCGAACATCTTCGCCTGCCGGACGGCCCGGACATCCTCGGCCTGGACCAGCCGGTTGTACTGGGTCGTCCAGGCCGACCCGGCCGAGACCGCCGCCTTGCCCAGGGTGTCGATCTCGGCGGCCAGGGAGGCGAACGACGGCGGCCCGCCCGGCCGGGGCCCGCCCTCCGGGACCGGCTCGAACCACCCCGGCCGCTGGCTGTACACGGCCAGGGCCCAGGTCGCCGCCCCGACCCCGAACACGAGGTTGGCGAACACCAACAGCTTGCCGAAGGTGGTCATCACGCTACCCCGGTGAGTCGCCCCGGTCCCGCCCGCCGCCTCCCGCCCCTGCCTGCTGTCTTCTTCCGTTGTCTGCTGTCCTGCGTCTGCTGTCCTGTGTCTGCTGTCCTGTGTCTGCTGTCTTCATTCTTCATTCTGCCCACTGCCGGCTGCCGGCTGCCGGCTGCCCACTACTTCTTGACCGCCCCGTACCGGTCCCGCTCGACCTTGGCCAAGTCCTCCTGGAGCTGGTAGAGCTGCTCCAGGGTCTGCCCGACCTCCCGCTGGACGGCGAACAGGGCGTCCTCGGTCACCTTCTGCCGGGCCAGGAGGGCGTCCACGTCGGCCTTCACCCGGGTGAGCTGGTCCCGCAGCTCGACGATCTGGGTCTGCCGCTGGGTGACGAACTCCTGGTCCTTGCGGACCTGCTCGTCCAGCCGGGCCCGGACCTCGGCCGTGTCCCGGACCGTCTGGGTCTGCTGGATGGCCAGCCCGCGGAGCTGGGCGTACTCGTCGGCGAACCGGGCCTGGTCGTCGGCCGTCAGCCGCTCCACCCGGGCGGCCATCTCCCGGAACCGGGCCGCCTGGGCGGCCAGGGCGGCGACGTACTGGCGGATGCCGACCACCAGCACCACCCGCTTCTGCCAGCCCGGGTCCGGGTCGAGGTTGACCAGCAGTTGGGCCAGCCGGGCCTGCCGCTCGGCCCCGTCCTTGGCCGTCTTGCCGCGGACCTCGGCCGCCTTGGCCAGCCGGGCGGCCGGGTCGTCGTCGGCCGACCCGAGGGCCGCCAGGTCCGGGGCCGCCGGGGCGTTGAGCACCTGGTCGAACTTCGCCTGGAGCCGGTCCAACACCGCGTTCCCGTCGCCCCGGGCGATCAGCCCGAGCACCTGCACCCGCTCGTCCAGGGTCTCCGGCTGGAGCCGGAGGAAGAACCCGGCCACCTGGGCCTTGGCCGCCCCGTCCACCTCGGTCGCCTTGCCCCGGATCAGGCCCCACACCCGGCGGACCTCGGCGAGCTGGTTGGCGACCGGGGCGTTGGTGGTCAGGACGACCGGGGCGGTGGCCTCGGTGGTCGCCCCGCCGCCGGCCGCGAAGTACGCCTTGAGCACCCCGGGGCTGACCGTCTCGGTCGGCCGCCCGCCGCCCATCTCGACCCGGAACGGGACCTCGGCCGTGGCGTCGGCCGGCAGGTCGGCCGTCTGGAGGTCGTCCGGCCGCTCGCCCAGCGGCAGCCCCCGTAAGAGCAGCACCTGCCGCAGCCCGGCGGCCTCGATCACCTGCCGGCCCTTGGCCCAGTCCTGGGTGGCCAGGTACACGAAGGCGGCCGAGGCGAGCAGGTTGATGACCAGCAGGACCTTGCCCAGGGTGCTCATGACGAGCGGTTCCCGCGTTGGGGCCGGGCGTCGGGTGCCGCGGCCGGTAGGCTGACGCCGTCCGATGATTTTGACGGATTCCGGCGACCTTGACAAGCGCCGAACCGGCCCAAACTGCGTGAGATCGGGAATCCGGAGAGGCGGTGCCGGCTGTGCCGGTCGCACCGGGCCCGGGCCGGCCGGCGACCCCGGGCCGCGGGGGCGGGCCGCCCCCGGCCGATCCATCCTACCACCCCGACCGGCACAATCCAACAGGTCGAGTCCGCCCCTTCTCCGCCGGCTTGAACTATAAGTGGGTGTCCGACCGGCGGGGGTGCGTCCGGAATTTTGTGGCCCGGGCGGACGCCCGTATGGTCCAATGAGGCGGCACCCCGCCCCGATCCGACCCGTCGAGACCCGCCATGACCCCGGGACCGTCGGACCACCCGACCCAGCTCGGCAGCTACGACGTGCTCGGCAAGATCGCCGAGGGCGGGATGGGGGTCGTCTACAAGGCCCGGCACCGGGTCAGCGGCGAGGTCGTGGCGGTCAAGGTGGTCACCGCCGCCACCGCCCGGAACCCGGTCACCGTCCAGCGGTTCGAGCGGGAGTTCCTGGCCGCCAAGGGCCTCGACCACCCGAACGTCGTTCGGGCGATCGAGTACTGCCCGGCCGGCCCGCTGCCGTTCCTGGTCATGGAGTTCGTCGACGGCGAGTCGCTCGGCCAGCGGGTCGAGCGGACCGGGGCCCTCCCCGAGGCCGAGGCCGTCCGGCTCATCGCCCAGGTGTGCGACGGGCTGCACCGGGCCCACAAGCGGGGCCTCGTCCACCGGGACGTGAAGCCGGACAACGTCCTGGTCACCCCCGACGGGGTGGCCAAGCTGACCGACCTGGGGCTGGTCAAGGAGGTGGACAACGACCTGAACCTGACCAAGACCGGGCGGGGCCTCGGCACCCCGCACTACATGGCCCCGGAACAGTTCCGCAACGCCAAGGGGGTGGACGTGCGGGGCGACGTGTACAGCCTCGGGGCCACCCTGTACGCCCTGGTCACCGGCCACGTCCCGTTCGGCAACACCAACCCGCTCGACTGCTGGATGAAGAAGGTCCGCAACGACTTCCCGCCGCCCAAGGAGCTGGCCCCGGAGCTGTCCGACCGGGTCGACTGGGCCATCCGCCGGGCCATGAGCGCCGACCCGGACCACCGGCCGGCGTCCTGCCGGGAGTTCGTCGAAGACCTGACCGGCCGGTCCCGGGCCGGCACCGAGGTAGCCCCGTCCCTGGCCGCGACCCCGGCCCCGGCCCCGGCCGACCTGTGGTACCTGGTCTACCGGGACGCGGACGGCCGGCGGCAGACGGTCAAGGGCTCGACCGACGGCATCCGCAAGGCCCTGCGGGACGGGCTGCTGGGGGACGCCGAGGCGATCCTGGTCGGGCGGTCGAAGACCGGCCAGTTCACCCCGCTCGGGAGCGTGGCCGAGTTCCGCGACCTGGTGGTGGTGCCGGCCGCCCTGCCGGTCCCGTGGGAGCCGGCCGTCACCCCGTCCGGCCGGCAGCGGGCCGCCGGGCCGTCCGCCACCCCGGGGCCGCGGTCCGACCGGCCGTCGGACGACGCGG
>JAIEQN010000816.1 GCA_019747685.1 Gemmataceae bacterium | reverse complement strand
GGGGCAGGCCGCCGGGGCGGCGGGGGCGGCAGACGGCCCGCCCTGGGGGCAGCTCGGGCAGCCGCTCCCGCCCTTACAGCAGCACCCGCCGCACGCCCGGGCCACGTCCGCGCCGGCCAGGGCGACCACTGCCAGGGCGACGCCGGTGATGATCCAACGCATCCGTGCCTCCTCCGCCGCGTCGTGCGGCAAACAGGTTTGGAAAAGTTACCGGGGCCGGGAACCGTTACCACCCGGTCGGCCGGCGAGCCGGCCCTACCCCCGTCCCGCGGCCGGGAATTCGGCCTGTTTGCCGATCCTCGGCTACCCGCGGGGTAGGGGTCTGCATCGTTGAGCAACCGGCGTGCCGGGTCCCGCCCCGTCCGGACGGACGCCGCGCCTCGGTATCAACACATTCTGGTCCCAGGGAGGTTGCGACGGTGCTGACGAGAGTCCGTCGTGCGTGTTGGTTCGGCGGGTGGGTACTGGTACTCGCCTGCTCGCCCTCACCGGGTGCAGAAGCGACTCCCGGCGCGACGACGGGGTTCGCCGGCCGGCGGGTGCGGGAGTGGGGGCTGTGGCAGTTGAGGCCGTGGAGGGATCGCCCCCTCGGAAGGAAGAAGGAAAGACGTCCCGGCGGCACTCTCGCGGCCGGCGGGAAGGTCCGGTTGTCGCGCCGTCCGAAACGGAGTATCCCTCGCCCGCGCCGGTTCCGCTCGACGCGGGACACCGCCCGGTCCGAACTGAACCGTGGGGCCGGGGCCGCCCGCCGGGGGTGATCCCGCCACCCGTCCCGAGTTCCGCAGGCGAAGGAGACTTTCACATGGCGGGGAAGCTGCTCAGGGCCGGCCGCGTGCTGATCCTGTCCCTCCTGGCGTTGGGTCCGCTGGCCTTCGCGGGGTGCCGCGGGTGCGGCTGGTAGCCCCCGCGGGCCGGTCACCGCCCCCAGGAGCGGTGACCGGCCCGCGGGCTTGCTCCGTCGGCGGTCCGTTAAGATGTCGGCCGAGCCGGGTTTTCACCGTTTCTCCAGCTTGGTGATGGTGTAATCCGTGCCCTTGGCCTTGAGCCGGCCGCTCACCTTGTCCCCGGCGGCGATGCCGTCCAGGACCTTCGGGTCCGACACCGGGTACTTCATCTTCATCGCCATCATGTTCAGCTCCGGGATCTGCTCGTGGTCCAGGGTCACGGCCTTCTTGTCCGAGGCCACGTCCACCACCGTCCCCTTGATGTCGTACTCCTTCTCCTCGGCGGTGGTGCCGGGCTTCTGGGTGTCGGCAGGCTTCTGGCAACCGGCCAGGGCCAGCAGGGACACCACCAGCACGGGCAGACAGCGCAGCTTCATGGTCAGCTCCCTTCCCGGGCGAAAATGGCGGGGGGCGGTGAACAGGAGCCAACCCGAAGCGTCAGCGCGACCCGATCGCTCCTCCGCTGGTCCTGCCACCGCCCCCCATGTGTGCGGCGCCCCGGCCCGAGGTCAACTCCCCGGGCATCGGTGCCGCGAGGTCGAATTACTCTCGCCCACCGCCTTCCTCCCGCCGGACACGATCGCTCCGCAGGCGCGGGGCCTCGCACTCCGAGCGGTACGGGTGGGTGCAGGCGGTGGCGAAGCCGCCGCCGGTGAGCCGCAGGTCCTTGCAGCCGCACGTCCCGAAGTACAGCCCCCGGGCGGCGCACTCCCGGTGGAACCACTCGTACGTCTGCCGCTTCCGCCCCAGCGGCACCGAGTAGACCATGCCCCCCTCGATCGGGCACAGTTCGGTGCAGTGGCCGACGGCGTCGCCCAGGTACGGGACTTCCCGGAGCCGCTGCTTGCTGCCGAAGAGGGAGACGAAGAGGTAACTCGCGGTCACGGACTGGGCACCGGCACCGGCCACCCGGTCGAGCAAGGTCGCGAGCTGGTCCGGGGCGTCGTCCACGCCCGGCAGGAGGGGGTCGAGGCGGGCCGTGACCTTCTGCAGCCCATACTCCCGGGCCAGCCGGAGGTTGGCGAGGCGGGCGGTCGCCGGGGGACATCCCGGCTCCACGGCGGCGTTCCGCCGATCGTCCAGGCTGGTGAGGCCGACGATGAGCCGCACCTGCTCGGGGTGCCGGGCGAGCAGCCGGAAGACGCGACGGGGGATGACCCCCTTGGTCGAGATGCCGACCTTGACCGAGAGGGGGAGTACCCGTTGCAGGACGCGCTCCAGGTTGGCCCGGGCGGCCGGGGCCAGGGGGTCGGTGAACGGGCTGAGGTAGAGTTCCGGCGGGTACTCCGGGCGGTCCAGGAACTCCTCCACCGAGAGCGACTCGCCCGGCTCGTGGTCCGGGTGCTCGTGGCGCAGGGTCAGGGCCTGGTACTTCTGGAAGTGGCAGTAGGCGCAGGCGTGCCGGCACCCGACTGTGAGGTCGAGACCCCACTGGTTGCAGAAGCCGTCCACGCGGACCGGCTTGGCGGGGATCGGATGTCCGGTCATGGTGTCACGCTCCTGGGTCTCGCCGACGCATCATTCCGGGTAGGGCGAGGGGACTTCAGGTCGCCCATGCGGTGCGCTACTGGCTGTAGACCGTGAACGCCCCGGGGGTCTGCTGTTGTGGCGGCCGGGCGAACTCCTGACGCCGGGCCTCGGCCTGCGCGACCGACATGAGCACGAGCTCGTAACCCGGACGGGCGTCCTGACTGAAGAGGTAGCCGATCGCCCCGCAAATCCCCAGTTCTTGCCTGGCGGCGTAGCCGAGATTGGTGCGGCCCTCTCGCTCGGCCAGGACTTGCTTGTGGCCCAAGGCCCGGTACATGGCCAAGCCCGGGTCACCCGAGAAGGCGACGTGTTGATTCCTCATCCAAGTGCTCGCCCAGTGCGACAAGGCCACGTCTTCGCTCACGGGCTGTGAGGGGCGGGCGGCAAGCCTCAGCGACGGGATGCTCTCCTTGTTGCCCGGACACTGAACGAGCTGGAGGTGCTCGAACAGCGGCGACCAGCCGGCTTCCTGCGCGGCGTCGATGAACGCCAGGAAACGGGCAAACGTGAATACCCGAAGGACGGTCAGGAGGACGGCACCGTCCCGGGCCGCCTGCCGCCAGTGCGCGAAGTACCGGCTCCCCTCTTCCTTTTCCCGCCGGTAGCCCGCCGAGTCGCGGACGGTGAGGGGGTCGCGGGGCGAGTAGGTGCCGGGCGGGCAGTCGTTGTTGGTCCCCAGCCCGCACAGCAGGACGTCCGCGGGCTCCAGACCCCCGGGCTTGTCGGTCCGGTAATCCCAGGGCACGAAGCCCAGATTGGGCAGCCGGTAGTGGACGCGGTTCAGCTCGACGATGTGCCGCGCCCGGTCCACGCCGACCACGGTGCAGTCGGGGTGGTTGTGGGCGACGAATGAGGACAACCCTCCGGTCCAGCAGGCCAGCTCGATCAGGCGCTTGCCGGGCGTCAGGAGCGGCAGGGCCTTCTCGTACAGGTGGTAGGAGGTGTCGAGTGTGACGTCTGGCGATAGGCAGCGCAGGAGGTTGGCCTCGCGCAGGTCTTGCATGAAGTCGTAGGCGCGGTTCTGCCCTTCCTCCCCGTCCCGCAGGGCAGCCGCGCGGATCTGCTGGAAGCGGGCATACCGCTCCGGCCCCATGTGCCGGGCGAGTTCCCGCTCCACGACCTGGGGCGGCTGGTCAACCAGGAAGCCGATCTGGCTCAGGTGCTGACGAAGAGCATACTTGGTGTTGGTTACACCTAACATGCCTGCCCACCCCTTCACGCCTGACCGTTCGCACGGCCGGGCAAACAACTCCCGACGCGCCCATCTCCCAAAAGATGCCCGGTGCGGTCGGTATCGTGTTTCCACGCGCACGAGTCTCGCGGGTGTCGGGTGCCCGGTCATGGGTGTCATGCTCCAGGGGCCCGCGGCCGCGTCATTCCGGGTACAGTGCCGTGCTCAGGTAGCGCTCCCCCAGGTCGGGCAGGACGACCACGATCAGCTTCCCGGCGTTCTCGGGCCGGTGCGCCACCTGGACGGCTATGTGGGCGGCGGCCCCCGAGCTGATCCCGGCCAGGATGCCCTCCTCGCGGGCCATCCGCCGGGCCATCTCGAAGGCGTCCTCGTCCCGGACCTGGATCACCTCGTCGAGGACGTCGAGGTTCAGCACGCCGGGGACGAAGCCGGCCCCGATCCCCTGGATCTTGTGCCGGCCCGGCTGGAGCGGCTGGCCGGCCTTCTTCTGGGTGATCACCGGGCTGGCCACCGGCTCGACGGCGATGGCCTTGAAGCCCGGCTTCCGCTGCTTGATGACCTCGCCGACGCCGGTGACCGTCCCGCCCGTGCCGACCCCGGACACCAGGATGTCCACCGTTCCTTGGGTGTCGGCCCAGATCTCTTCCGCCGTGGTCCGGCGGTGGATCTCCGGGTTGGCCGGGTTCTCGAATTGCTGGGGGATGAACGCCTTCCCCTCCCCGCCGTACTCGCGGAACAGCTCGTCCGCCCGCTCGATCGCCCCGTTCATCCCCTTCTCGGCCGGGGTCAGGTGCAGCTCCGCCCCGAACCCCTTGAGGAGCCGCCGGCGTTCGAGCGACATGCTCTCCGGCATGGTCACGACCAGCTTGTACCCCTTGGCGGCGCAGGTGAACGCCAGCCCGATCCCGGTGTTCCCGGACGTCGGCTCGATGACCACCGTGCCGGGCTTGAGCTTGCCCTCCCGCTCGGCCGCCTCGATCATGGCGACCCCGATCCGGTCCTTGACCGACCAGAGCGGGTTCATGCCCTCCAGCTTGGCCGCGACGGCGGCTTTTGCGTCACCGACCACACGGCGCAGCCGCACGAGCGGGGTATGGCCGATGGCCTGGGTGATGTCGTCGTAGACCCGTCCGCGGAACGGTTGTGGGAATGACACGGTACACCTCCTTGAGAGTTCGGGCGGGACACCCCGTCCCAATTCGACCACACACACGCGGCCGCCCCGCCGCCGGCTCTACACCGCCAACCCGCCCCGGCCGCCCGTCCTCTCGGCGACGGGCGGCCGGGCGATCAACGACCGACGCGGCCCCAGGCCCTTACTGGCCGTCTAGAAATTAGGTTTTCAGGCGTGTCGGCGGTCGTCTGAGCAGGTCGTCGTCCTTGTTCTTGTCGGGCAAGGTGAACCGCGACATGCGGTGGATCATGGCGACGTAGATCCACGCCTCGCTGCTCGCGGTGCTGTGCTCGTAGTCTTTCGACAGCCGCCGGTATCGGTTGAACCACCCGAACGTCCGCTCCACCACCCACCGCCACTTCCGGACCTCGAACGTCGTCTGCCCGGGCCGGTTCAGGACGACCTCCAGCACCCACCGGGCGTGGGCCGCGATCCAGGCTCCTAGTGCAGTCTCAGGCGGATAGTTGTGCGAGGGGTTCCAGGTGTTCGCACCCGTAGTAGTCGCACACGCGAGTTC
>JAIEQN010000521.1 GCA_019747685.1 Gemmataceae bacterium | reverse complement strand
CCGGCCTTCGACCCGATCCCGCTCAGCTTGAACCCGCCGAACGGCTGCCGGTCCACCAGCGCCCCGGTGCATTTCCGGTTGACGTACAGGTTCCCGACCCGGAACCGCCGCTTCACCCGCTCCAGGTGCTCCGGGCTGCGGCTGTACACGCCCCCGGTCAGGGCGTACTTCGTCCCGTTGGCGATCCGGATGGCGTCGTCCAGGTCCTTCGCCCGGATGACCGACAGGACCGGCCCGAAGATTTCCTCCTGGGCGATCGAGGCGTTCTCCGGCACGTCGGCGAAGATCGTCGGCGGGACGAAGTACCCCCGCCCGGCCAGCTCGCCGAGGTCGTGCTGGTACGCCAGCCGGGCCTCACTCTTGCCGTTCTCGATCGTCCGGAGGATGCGGTCCCGGGCCTCGGCGTCGATCACCGGCCCGAGGGACGCCCCCGGCTCCTCGGCCGGGGCCACCGTCAGGCTCCGGGTGGCCTCGACCAGGCGGGCGAGGAACTGGTCGTAGATGCCGGCCAGGACGATCGCCCGCGACCCGGCCGAGCACTTCTGCCCGGCGTACCCGAAGGCCGAATCGACCACCCCCTTGACCGCCTCGTCCTGGTCGGCGTCGGTGTCCACGATGACGGCGTTCTTCCCGCCCATCTCGGCGATCACCCGCTTCACCAGGTTCTGCCCGCCCGGCGTCCGGCTGGCCTGCTCGTTAATCATCAGCCCGACCTTCAGCGACCCGGTGAAGGCGATGACGGCCACGTCGGGATGGTTCGTCAGGGTCGGGCCGACCTCCTCGCCCTCGCCGGGGAGGAAGTTCACCACCCCCGGCGGCGCGCCCGCGGCCTGGAAGCACTCCATCAGCTTTGCCGCGATGACGCCGGATTGCTCGGCCGGCTTCATGATCGACGGGTTGCCGGTGACGACCGCGGCCGCGGTCATCCCGGTCAGGATGGCCAGCGGGAAGTTCCACGGGGCGATCACGACCGCGACGCCCCGGGGTTCGTAGAAGTAGCGGTTGTCCTCGCCCGGTACGTCCCGGCTCTGCTCGGCGAAGAGCCGCTCGGCCTCGGCCGCGTAGTAGTCGCAGAAGTCGACGGCCTCAGCGACATCCGCGTCGGCCTCCCGCCACGGCTTGCCGGTCTCCAGGATGATCCACGCGCTCAACTCGAACCGCCGGCGCCGGAACTGGTCGGCCACCCGGCGGAGCAGGGCCGCCCGCTCCCCGACCGGCGTGTCCCGCCAGCCGTCGAACGCCGCCAGCGACGATGCGACGGCCGCATTCGCCTGCTCGGCGGTGGCCGCCGCGACCTTGCCGATCACCTCGGCCGACTTCGACGGGTTAACGCTGTCGATCGTCCGCGTCACCGGCAACGGCTTGTTCCCGACCACGGCCGGGTAGGTCTGGCCGAGCTGCCGCCGCACGTCCGCCAGCGCCGTCCGCATCGCCCCGCGGTTCGACTCTTTGGCGAAGTCGGTCGGGGGCTCATTCTTGAACGCGGAATGCGGAACGCGGAATGCGGAATCGGAAGAACCCGGACCGTTCGCCGTCGGTTGCGGGACCGTCTTCTCGCCGGTGTCGTACTCGACCGGGTTCATGAGCAGCACCTCTTCGGGCGTGTCCCCGGCCGAGCTGGCCCGCAGGAACGAGTCGTTCGACGAGTTCTCCAACAGCCGGCGGACCAGGTAAGCCATCCCCGGCAGCAACTGCCCGTAGGGCGTGTACACCCGCACCCGGTAGCCGAG
Source organism: Gemmataceae bacterium (assembly GCA_019747685.1). Lineage (GTDB taxonomy): Bacteria > Planctomycetota > Planctomycetia > Gemmatales > Gemmataceae > Urbifossiella. The sequence continues at coordinate 3,625 of JAIEQN010000521.1, read as the reverse complement.
CGATCGCACCGGCCGGACGAGCGGGTCCCCCATCCCGTAGAGCATCTGGAACTCGAACCGCCGGGCCGGCACCCCCAGCCGCTCGGCCGACGCCATCGCGCGGGCCATGCTCCGGACGTTGTGGGTGCCGAACGCCGGCACCACCCAGGCCACGTTTTCGAGCAGGAAGTCGGTACACCGCTCGAAGCTGGCGTCGCTCTGGTACTTCCTGGTGAACACCGGCACCGGCCAGTCGTTCTGGGCGGCGATCACCGTCTCGTAGTCCCAGTACGCCCCCTTCACCAGCCGCACCCAGACCGGGCACCGCCGCCCGTCCCTCGCCCAGTCCCGCAAGTCCTTCAGATCGGCCTCGGTGTCCCGCAGGTAGGCCTGGACGGCGATGCCGACGTGCGGCCAGTCCCGGAACTCCGGCTCGCCCAGCACCTCCCGGAAAATCCGCAGGGTCACGTCCTTGAAGCTGTACTGCTCCATGTCGAAGTTCACGAACGCGCCGGTCTGTTTCGCCAGCCGGAGGATCGGCCGCAGCCGGCGGAGGACGGCCCGGCTCGTCCCGTCCGGGTCGATCGGGTCGAACTGGCTGTACAGGGCCGACAGCTTGACCGACACGTTCACCCGGGGGATCGGCCCGCGGTCGTCCCGGTCGATGGCCGGCTGCTCGGGCCACCGGTTGATGTCGTGGGTCAGCCCGGCCAGCAGCTCCAGGTACTGCTTCTGGACGTGGTCGGCCTCGGCCTCGGTGATCGTCGCCTCGCCGAGCAGGTCGAGGGTGAACGCTTGGTGGTGGGCCCGGAGGCGGCGGATGGCGTGCTCGGCCTCGGCCACGGTCGACCCGGCGATGAACTTCCGGGCCATGTGGGTGGCCCCGGCCCGGGCGGCGAACGCCAACAGCCCGCCCAGCGGCCCGCCCCCGGGCAGGAGCCTCGCCCCGGCCCGCACCCACCACGGCAGTTGCGCCCCGGCCTCGTTCAGGTACTCGGCCAAGTGTCGGCTGACGTCCGCCCCGTCCTTGAGGTAGGGCAGCGTGTCCACGAACCGGAAGAGCTGAACTTTCAGGGCCGGGTCGTACATCCCCAGGCCCATCAGCCGGTCGTCCAGCCACGGCCGGGTGAACAGGACCGGCCCCTGGCGGTCGAGCCGGGCGAAAATCTCCCGGCCGAATTGCCGGGTCCGGGCGTCGGTCTCGTTTGTCGTCATGGGGGTCGGGCCGGGGCCCGCCGTTTGCCGCGGCCCGGCACGGCCGTTAAGATTCCCCGGCACCGGCCGGTCCGGGCAATTATCGTCCCGCGGGGGCAGTCGTGGACAAGATCGGCAAGTTCCAGATCATCCAGGAACTCGGCACCGGGGCCCACAGCCGCATTTTACACGTCCGCCGGGACGAGGACGGCAAGGACTACGCCCTGAAGCTCGTCCCGATCGAGGACGAGGACGACAAGAAGTACCTGGACCAGGCGAAGCACGAGTACCGGGTGGGCCAGATGCTCAACCACCCGAACCTGGCGAAGGTGTACTGCCTGGAGCTGAAGTCCGGGTGGTTCTCGGGTCCGACCGAGGCCAAGCTGCTGATCGAGTTCGTCCCGGGCAAGCCGCTCGACCAGCACACCTTACTCAGGCCGGCCAAGCTATTGCGGGTGGCCGAGCGGGTGGCCGACGCCGTCACCCACATGCACAAGCAGGGGGTGATCCACGCCGACCTGAAGCCGCACAACCTGATGCTCGGGCGGGGCACCAACGTCAAGGTGATCGACTACGGACTGGCCTGGATCAAGGCCGAGCCGAAGGACCGGGTGCAGGGGACGCCGGAGTACATGGCTCCCGAGACCGGGACCCACAAGCTGGTGAACGAGCGGACCGACATCTACAACCTCGGGGCCACCCTGTACCGGCTGGCCACCCTCCAGAACCCGCCGGTGGCCATCGCCCTGCCCGGCGGGCTGCCGCCGACCGACAAGTCGTTCCGGGACGCCCTCAAGCCGGTCCGCAAGACCAACCCGACCATCCCCCCGGCGTTCGCCGACCTGATCGAGCGGTGCCTGAGCTTCAACGCCAACCGGCGGCCGGAGCGGATGAGCGAGGTGCAGGGGCTGCTCGACCAGCTCGCCGACGAGGCCGCCGCCACCTGCGACCCGGCGGACCTCGAAGAATAGTTTCGAGTTTCGAGTTTGAAGTTTCGAGTCGTGGGGGATAGTTCGCCGCCCCGACCTTGTGTCCTCGCGGGCGCGGGCCAGACCGACCTTACTCGAAACTTCAAACTCGAAACTCGAAACTCCGCCCGGAGGGCGGTGCGTGGCCGAGTACCCCGACCGCGAGCACTTCATCCCGGTCCGGGTGGCGGACCTGGTGGAGTTCCTGTGTACCCGGTCGGGCCCGGCCGACGGCGACAAGCTCTCCGCCGAGGACGAGGCCCGGTTCCGCCGGTTCGCCCGGGCCGTCACCCTCCACCTGCACGCCGTCTACCTGGCCGAGCTGCGGCAGCTCAAGGACGCCTACGCCGCGTTCGACCCGGACGCCGACCCGAAGCCGCTGGCCCGGCCGACCGGGGCCGACCGGGCGGCCGCCCTGGGCAAGCTGTTCGACACCTTCTGCCACCTGATGGGGCGGGCCAACTACACCCGCCTGTCCCCCGCCGAGGTGGCCGAGATCACCGCCGGGGCCAGCGACTGGGGGGTGGACATGGACATCCCCTGGGACGCCTTCGACCGGGTCGAGGTGTTCGTCCGGGGGCGGGGGGCCAGCCGCCGCTACCGCCGGAACTGGCGGCGGTGGTTCCGCACGGAGGCGGTGGCCGTCCCGACGTTCGCCCGGGCGGCCGTCATCTTCAAGCAGCGGCCGCACAAGCGGCTCGGCCCGGACGCCGACACCGCCGACGTGTTCCTCAAGCTGTTCAAGGACATCCCCCGGCAGGACGTGGAGATGCTCCTGCCCGGCGGGCGGGTGAAGATGCCGCTGTTGGACCGGTTCAAGCTCGGCGGGTCGCTCACCAGCACCGTCGGGTACGTCCTGTACAAGCTGAGCACGTTCAAGCTCGGGGTGCTGACCGGGGCCCTGTTCGGCGGGATCACCGCCGCCGCCGTCGCCCTGTACGCCCCGATCGCCCTGATCCTCGGGTACGGGTACAAGACCTGGTACAGCTTCCAGGTGTCCAAGCAGACGTATTCCCTCCAATTGACCCAGAGCCTGTACTACCAGAACCTGGACAACAACGGCGGGGTGGTGTTCCGGCTCTTGGACGAGGCCGAGGAGCAGGAGACCCGGGAGGCCCTGCTGGCGTACTTCTACCTGTGGCGGTACGCCGGGGCGGACGGCTGGACCCCGGCCGACCTGGACGGCTACGTCGAACTGGACCTGGAGCGGCAGCTCGGGGTGGAGGTCGACTTCGAGATCGAGGACGCCCTGGCCAAGCTGGTCCGGGCCGGGATCGTCACCGAGGCCGGCGGGCGGTACGCGGCCGTACCCCTCGGCGCCGCCCAGGACCGGCTCGACCGCCTGTGGCAGGAGTACACCCGGGGCTCCGTCCCGGCCGGGGAGCTGGTATCAGCAGGATAAAGACGGGCCCGCTGATGACGCAGACTTCGCCGCAGATGAAGCCGGATTGCCGTGTTGAAGACATCTAGCCCCCGGCGTCTCG
>JAIEQN010000078.1 GCA_019747685.1 Gemmataceae bacterium | reverse complement strand
TAGGGCGGGCGGAGGCCCACGGTTTCGCCGCGTGGGCCTCCGCCCGCCCGCGGCGGGCCTCCGCCCACCCTACGAAAGCCTGCAAACCCGCCGCGGCCCGCCGGCTGAGCAGCCGCCGGCCCCGGCCCCCGTGCCGCAACCCGTACCCGTACCGCGAGGACCCGCCATGCGCGTCCGCCCCCTGCTCCTGTCCGCCCTCTTCGCCCTGCCCGCCGCGGCCCTGGTCGCCGGGTGTAACAACGACCCCGGCCGGCCGAACGGGCCGGCCGCCTCCGCCGCCGAGTCGATCGACGTCGATGTCGGCCCGTCGCTGTACCCGGCCAAGCCGGACGTGGTCATCCCCCCGGCCCCGGCCGGGGCGGTCGAGCCGCTGGTCATCCCGAACAGCGTCATCTCCTACGAGGAGCGGCAGCAGGTCGGGGCCGAGGTGGACGGGAAGATCGAGCTGTTGGCCGTCCGGGACGACGCCATCGACCCGGGGAACCCGAACTGCGTCTACCACCCCCGGGACCAGGCCCCGGTCAAGGCCAAGTACCGGCTCCTGAAGGAGGGGGACGGGGTCAAGTCCGGGCAGGTCCTCTGCTGGCTGGACGACCAGGTCGTCACCACCCAGATGCGGGCGGCCCGGGAGCAGATGGCGGCCGCCGACGAGGTCGAGAAGGCGGCCGACCAGGGGGTCGACCTGACCAACCAGAAGCTGGAGATGACCCGCATCGCCGGCAAGGCCGGGGGCACCTCGTCGTCCGAGGTCCTCCAGGACATGATCACCAAGACCCGGTTCGTGGAGAACGCGGCCAACGCCCGCCAGTCGAAGGCCAAGTCCAAGGCCGACTTCGACCTGGCCGGGGTCAACCTCGGCAAGCACCGGGTCGCCAGCAGCGTCAACGGGATCGTCCGGACGATCAACCGGCGGGGCGGGGAGTTCGTCAAGGCCGGGGAGCGGATCCTCGAGATCCAGGCCACCGACACCGTCCGGCTGGAGGGGAACCTGGATATCCAGTACGCCGGGTTCCTCAAGCGGGGGATGCCGGTGGAGGTCGAGCCGGCCCGGACGTTCGCCCCGTACAAGACCGCCTACCTGCACCGCCAGGAGGTGACCGGGGTGGCGGTGACCGCCGACCCGGCCCGCCCGCTGGTGGTCACCGCCGGGGCCGACGGGACGGCCCGGGTGTACGACGTGCTCAAGGGGGCGGCCCTGGGCAACCTGCCCCACCCGGACCGGGTCCCGGTCCGCAGCGTCGCCTGTAGCCCGGCCGACGCCCGGCCGGTGCTGGCCGTGACCGGCGGGGACGACGGGAAGGTCCGGGTGTGGGACCTGTCGAACCCGGACAGGCTGCCGGCCGAGCCGAAGGTGCTGGCCGACACCCACGCGGCGGCCGTCGGGGCGGTGGCGTTCAGCCCGGACGGGAAGTACTTCGCCACCGCCGCCGGCCGGGACGTGTTCGTCTGGGCGGCGGCCGACGGGAAGAAGCTGTACGCCCTGCCGGCCGACCACCGGGACGCCGTCACCTCCCTCCACTTCACCCCCCAGGGGACGCTGGTGACGGCCAGCAAGGACCGGTCGCTGAAGGTCTGGAAGCTGGGGGCCGAGAAGGCCGGGCTGGCCCGGACGATCGACCACCGGGCCGGGGCGATCGACCACGTCGGGGTGACCAAGGACGGCGGGCGGGTGGTGTTCGACCAGGACAAGAACCGGCTCGACCTGGTCGGGCTGGCCGACCGGCAGACGGCCGGGTCGGTCCAGAACCCCGGGCCGACCACGGTGTTCGGCACCCTGGCCCTGTTCAACCGGGACGACTCGCTCCTGGCCACCGCCGGCGGGGAGGGCGAACTGAAGGGCGGGCTGCAGGTGTGGACGGTCCCGCCGGCCGGCGGCCGGGGGACCGAAGCCGCCCGGCTGTTCACCCCCGGCCGGGTCGGGGTGACGGCGGCCGCGTTCAGCCCGGTCGCCGAGCACCCGTTCCTGGTGGTCGGGACCGAGAAGGGGACGATCCACCTGTGGGGGCCGCCGCCGGACGCCCGGCAGAAGTACACCGGGAAGGTGGTCAACGTCGACGCCACCGACCCCCGGTTCGTCACCGTCCGGGTGGAGATGGACAACCGGGGGCTGAAGCTCCTCGACCGGTCGGTCGCCACCGTCATCGTCAACCCGGCCGAGTAGTTTCGAGTTTCGAGTCCGAAGTTTCGAGTTGCGGGTGGGCCTTCCGGTATCCCCGGTGGCCCGCCCGCGGCTCGACGCTTCGGCCCGGAACCAGGTCCCTTCGCCCCAACTCGAGACTCGAAACTTTAAACTCGAAACTCCGATGAACGACCTGACCACCAACCTGAGCAGCCCGGCCGAGCGGCGGAAGCAGGTCCGGCTGAAGGTCCGGCCGGACCTCCAGCACTTCGAGCAGAAGTACGAGGGGAAGACGTTCCACGTCGTCAAGGACCCGGTCTGCCTGCGGTACTACCGGTTCAACCGGCAGGAGTACTTCGTGTTCTCCCTGTTCGACGGGACGAACACGATGGAGCAGGTCCGGGACCGGTTCGAGGACGAGTTCAAGCCGCAGCGGCTGGAGCACCAGGACCTGGAGGGGTTCGCCCGCCAGCTCGTGACCGCCGGGCTGGTCCAGCACGAGACGGCCGGGGCCGGCAAGCACCTGTTCCAGCGGCGGGCCAAGCAGCGGCGGCTCCGCCGGTTCGCGGCCGCCTCCAACATCCTGTACCTGAAGATCCCGGTGTTCGACCCGGACCGGGTCCTCACCTGGATGTACAAGTACCTGTGGTGGGTGTTCACCACCCCGTTCTTCGTGCTGAGCGTCCTGTTCATGCTCAGCGCGGCCGTCCACGTGACCCTGCACTTCAACACCTTCTACGCCAAGCTCCCCGCGTACCAGGAGTTCTTCACCTGGAACTCGGTGATGTACATGTGGCTGTCGCTGGGGGTGGTGAAGGTCATCCACGAGTTCGGCCACGGGCTCAGTTGCAAGGCGTTCAAGGGCGAGTGCCACGAGATGGGCGTCCTGCTCATGTGCCTCAGCCCGGCCCTGTACTGCAACGTCACCGACGCCTGGACCCTGGCCGACAAGTGGAAGCGGATCATCATCAGCTTCGCCGGCATCTACGTCGAGCTGATCATCGCGGCGGCGGCCACGTTCGTCTGGTGGTACACCCCGACCTACCCGACGACCAACAACATCGCCCTGGCGGTGATGGTCCTGTGCTCGGTGTCGACGGTGGTGTTCAACGCCAACCCGCTGATGCGGTTCGACGGGTACTACATCCTGGCCGACTGGCTGGAGGTGCCGAACCTGCGGGAGAAGTCGAATCGGTATTTGAACAACCTGTTCCTGGAGAAGTGCCTGGGGGTGGAGGTCCCGCCGGAGCCGTACATGGCCCCGTTCCGGCGGGTCCTGTTCGTCGCCTACGCGGTCGGGAGCTGGGTGTACCGGTGGGTGGTGATGTTCAGCATCCTCTGGTTCCTGGCCGACTTCCTCGGGCCGAAGCTGAAGATCCTCAGCCAGATGCTGGCGGTCATGTCGCTCGCCTCGATCTTCATCTGGCCGACGTACAAGGTGGTCAAGAACATCCGCCAGAGAGGACGGTTGCCGGACATGAAGGCCCCCCGCGTGTACCTGACGCTGGCCGTCGTCGCCGCCCTGGTGGCGGCGTTCTTCCTGGTCCCCCTGCCGGTCGCCCGGGTCCACCAGACCGGGCTGGTGGTGATCGACCCGGCCCACGCCGAGGCCGTGACGCTCGAGGAGCCCGGCCGGCTGAACGAGCTGGAGCCGGTCGCCCGGCCGGGGTCGGCGGTCCGGGCCGGGGACCTCCTGGCCCGGTTCCGGTCCGAGTCCCTGGCGGTCGGGCTGGCCAAGGCCGAGCACGAGCGGGACGCCCAACGCCAGTCGGCCCGGGACCTGGACCTGGCGTACCGGGAGCACAAGGGGAAGGTCGACGAGGACGTGCTCCGGGGGCTGGAGCAGCAGGCCAACGAGGCCAAGGAGAAGGCGGCCACGGCCGACGCCGACGTCCGCCGGCTGCAGGCCCGGCGGGCCGCCCTGGCCGCCGTCCGGGCCCCCCGGGACGGGGTGGTGGCGACCGCCCCGAAGGAGGACGAGGTCGGCCGGCTGTACGACCGCGGGTACACCCAGGAGCAGCCGGTGTTCGTGGTCGGCGACCCGTCCCGGCTGCTGGTCCGGCTGCCGGTCGACCCCCAGCACTACCGCATCCTCCGGGAGGACCTGCCGGCCGACGGGGGCGGGCTGGCGGCGACGGTGTACGTCAAGGGGCGGAGCGACCGGCAGTTCGCCGGCCGGGTCCGGGTGCTGCCGGCCCAGAACGCGGCCAACGTCCCGGTCCAGCTCACCCAGCGGGGCGGCGGGCCGCTGGCGGTCAAGCCGTCGTCCGACCCGAACGAGCTGGTCCCGCTGGCCCAGACGTACCTGATCGAGGTCGAGCTGCTCGACCCGGACCCGGCGGTCAAGCCGGGGCAGCTCGCCGTCGTCAAGGTCCACACCAAGTGGCGCAGCGCCGCCTGGTGGGTCGGGCAGACGCTGGCCAACGCCCTGGACATCGGGCTGTACCAGTAGGGCGGCGGCATCGGCCGGGCCGATCGGTCGGCGTGGCCCGGGGCGGTGGGCGGCGGGCGGACGGGCGCTAAGATAGTGCGTCCGCCCGCCACCCAGGAGACCCGAATGCCGGCCCAGGTCCAGAAGGAAGCCCCGGACTTCACCGCCACCGCCGTGGTCGGCGAGGAGTTCCGGGAAGATTTCAAGCTCAGCGACTACCGCGGCAAGTACGTGGTGTTCTTCTTCTACCCGCTCGACTTCACCTTCGTCTGTCCGACCGAGATCGTCGCCTTCAGCGACCGGATCGAGGAGTTCCGCCGGCGGGGGGCGGAGGTCATCGGCTGTTCGGTGGACAGCCACTTCAGCCACCTGGCGTGGGTCCAGCAGCCGCGGGCCCAGGGCGGCCTGGGCGGGCTGAACTACCCGCTGGTGTCCGACCTGACCAAGACGATCAGCCGGGACTACGGCGTCCTCCTGGACGGCGGGGTCGCCCTGCGGGGGCTGTTCGTCATCGACCGGGAGGGCGTCGTCCGGGCCATCACGGTCCACGACCTGCCGCTCGGCCGGAGCGTGGACGAGGCCCTGCGGGTGCTCGACGCCCTCCGGCACTTCGAGGAGTTCGGGGAGGTCTGCCCGGCCGACTGGCGGCAGGGGGCGGCGACCATCAAGCCGGGGGTGCGGGAGTCGAAGGAGTACTTCCAGAAGGCCGCCGGGTAGTGACGCCGCACAGGCCGGGAGGCCTGTGCCACCAAGACTGTTGATTTGGTGGCACAGGCCGGGAGGCCTGTGCCACCAAGACTG
>JAIEQN010000745.1 GCA_019747685.1 Gemmataceae bacterium | reverse complement strand
GAAGCCGCGGCGGCCGCCGCGGCCCCGCCCCCGACCCCGCCGGCCGACGGGGCCTGACCCATGCCCCAGACCGCCCTCCTCTTCCCCGGCCAGGGCGCCCAGGCGGTCGGCATGGCCGGCCCGCTGTGCCAGTCCCTGCCCGCCGCCAAGGCCCTGTTCGATCGGGCCTCGGCCGCCCTCGGGTACGACCTCCTGGCCGTCTGCGCCGGCGGCCCGGCCGACCGGCTCAACAGCACCGCCGTCAGCCAGCCGGCCATCTTCGTCGCCAGTCTCGCCGCCCTCGAACAGCTCCGGGCCACCGACCCGGCGGCCGAGGCCGAGGTGGTCGCCACCGCCGGCCTCAGCCTGGGCGAGTACACCGCCCTGGTGTTCGCCGGGGCGATGTCCTTCGCCGACGCCCTGGCCGTCGTCAAGGCCCGCGGCGAGGCGATGCAGGCGGCCGCCGACGCCAGCCCGTCCGGGATGGCCGCGGTCATCGGGCTGGACGCCGCGGAAGTCGAGGGCCTGGCGGCCGAGGCCGGGCTAGAGGTGGCCAACTACCTCTGCCCGGGGAACACGGTCGTTTCCGGGCCGCGGGCCGGGCTGGACCGGCTCGACGCCATCGCCGCCGAGCGGGGCGGCATCCGGGCCACCCGGCTGGCCGTGGCCGGGGCGTTCCACACGGCCCTGATGAAGCCGGCCGACGAGAAGCTGGCCGCCGCCCTGTCCGGTATCACCCTGACGGCCCCGCGGGTGCCGGTCTGGTCGAACGTGGACGCCCGGCCGCACACCGACCCGGCCGAAATCCGCGACCTGTTGGTCAAACAGGTCGTCTCGCCGGTCCGGTGGGAAGAGACGGTGCGGGGGCTTGTCGCGGCCGGGATCGAGCGGTTCTACGAGGTCGGCCCCGGGCGGGTGCTGGCCGGGCTGATGCGGCGGGTGGACCGGAAGGCCGACTTCCGCAACGTCACCGCCTGAGCGGCGCACAGGCCGGGAGGCCTGTGCCACCAAGACTGGTTTTCGGTGGCGCGGGCCTCCCGGCCTGTGCAGTCGGGGGCATCCCCGCCTGTGTGCGGCCGGACTTCGGCTTTCCGTTTCCGGTTGAGGTCCGTAGATTTCTGTTCGTGACCGGCCGGGGCCGACGGGGTGTGCCCCCGGCGGCCGGGGCGGGCGAACCAGATCGGTCCCATGATGCCGCGGCGGCCGGCCGCGGCGGCTCGCGGTGGAATGCCCACCGCCCGGAGGGTCGAACCGTGTCCGTCGAGCAACGCGTGATCGAGATCGTCTGCGAGCACCTGGCCGTGGACAAGGAGAAGGTGACCCGCTCCACCGCGTTCATCGAGGACATCGGGGCCGACTCGCTCGACATCGTCGAGCTGGTCATGGAGCTGGAGGAGGAGTTCGACATCCAGATCCCGGACGACCAGGCCGAGAAGATCAAGACGGTCGGGGAGGCCGTCGACTACATCGAGAAGGCGATCGCCGAGAAGGGCAAGCAGGGCTGACCCCCGGACCCGCCGCGCCGAGGCCGACGCGACCCATGACACGCCGCCGCGTGGTGATCACCGGGCTGGGGACGGTCAACCCGCTCGGGCTGTCCGTCCCGGACACCTGGCGGGCCCTGCTCGCCGGGAAGTCCGGCATCGGCCCGATCACCCTGTTCGACGTCTCCCAGTTCAAGGTCCGGTTCGCCGGCGAGGCCCACGGGTTCCGCCCGGACCCGGTCATCGACGCCCGGGCCGTCCGCCGGCTCGACCGGTTCAGCCAGTTCGCCTTGGTGGCGGCGGCCGAGGCGGTCGCCGACAGCGGCATCGACTTCGCCGCCGAGGACGCCTTCCGCTGCGGCTGCATCCTGGGCAGCGGGATCGGCGGGATCGCCGAGCTGGAGGACGGGCACACCACCCTCATGACGAAGGGGCCGGCCCGGGTCAGCCCGTTCATCATCCCGAAGATGATCGCCAACTCGGCGGCCGGGACGATCAGCATCCGCTACCACCTCCGCGGCCCGAACACCACCGTCAGCACCGCCTGCTCGTCGGCCGCCCACGCCATCGGCGACGCCATGCGGCAGATCGCCGGCGGGTTCGTGGACGTCATGGTCACCGGCGGGTCCGAGGCCGGGATCACCCCGATGGGGCTGTCCGGGTTCATCAACTGCAAGGCCCTGTCGGAACGCAACGACGACCCGGCCCACGCCAGCCGGCCGTTCGACCGGGACCGGGACGGGTTCGTCCTGTCCGAGGGGGCCGGCATCCTCGTCCTCGAGGAGTACGAGCGGGCCAAGCGGCGCGGGGCGACCATTTACGCCGAGGTGTGCGGCTGCGGCAACACCGCGGACGCGTACCACATCACCGCCCCGCACGAGGACGGGATCGGGGCGGCGGAGGCGATGCGGGCGGCCGTCCGGGAGGCCGGCTGGAACCCGGACGAGGTCGGCTACATCAACGCCCACGGGACCAGCACCCCGCTGGGCGACGTGGCCGAGACCAAGGCGGTCAAGCAGGTGTTCGGGGACCACGCCCGGCGGCTGATGATCTCCAGCACCAAGAGCATGGCCGGGCACCTGCTCGGGGCCAGCGGCGGGGTCGAGGCCATCGCCTGTGCCCTGTCCATCCGGCACGGGGTCGTCCACCCGACGGTCAACCTGGACCACCCGGACCCGCTGTGCGACCTGGACTACGTCCCGAAGCAGGCCCGGGAGGTGCGGGTGCGGAAGGTCCTGTCGAACAGCTTCGGGTTCGGCGGGCACAACTGCTCGCTGGCCCTGGCGGCGGTGTAGCCGTGCCGGTGCCGCCGTGGGCGGTCGGGGTGCTGGCCCTGGCCGGGTTCGCCCTCTGGTGGTGCTTCCTCCTCTGGCTGATCGGGGCCGCCGGCGGGTGGGGTAAGCTCGCCCGCCACTACCGGGCGACGGCCCCGTTCCGCGGCACCGTCCGCCGGTTCCGGTCGGCCAAGATCGGCCTGTCGAACTACGGCGGCGTCCTGTCGGTCGGCACCAACCCGGACGGCCTGCACTTGGCGGTCCTGTTCCCCTTCCGGCCCGGCCACCCGCCCCTGTTCGTCCCCTGGGCCGATGTCCGGGCGACCCCGGTGAAGGGCTGGCTCGTCTCGTCCTTCGACCTCCGGTTCGAGAAGGCCCCGCGGGTGCTGGTCCGGCTGCCGGCGGCCCTCGGCCGGCAGGTCGCCGCCGACGCCAACCGGGCGTGGGCGGAACCGGACGGTCTTGGCAGCCCCGAAGGGGCGCCCGGGAATAGCCCGGGGTGAAACCCCGGGATCGGTGGCGTCGAGGATGACCGTAGCCCCGAAGGGGCGACCCACTCCCCCGGGTCGTCCCTTCGGGGCTGCGGGTGGAATGCCGGTCTCGTAGCCCGGGGTTTCACCCCGGGCTATTCCCGGGCGCCCCTTCGGGGCGGCACCGAACCCCCACCGGAGCCATCACGCCCCGGTCGGGGCGCCGTCGCCATCACGTCCCGGTGCCAGTCCCGCTCGGCGTCCCGCAGCATCAGCCCGAACCCGTCCGCGAACGCCGGCCCGAAGTTCGCCCCCGTGGCCCGGCGGAAGAAGTCCCGATACCGGACCCACCCGAACCGTCCGACCAGCCAGCGGGTGAACCCGCCGGCCAGGGCGTAACAGGCGTGCTTGTCCGCCGGGTGCCAGAACACCGCCGGGTCGAGGAGGTCGGCCAGCCGGTACGGTCGGCCGGCCGCCATCTGGCCCCGCAGGGCGGCCGCGACCCGGTCCTCGTGGCCGGCCGGGTCGCCGGACCGGTGTTCCCACCAGACCGCCAGTCCCTCGGACTTGAGCGGCGGGTTCATCGACCCCCACGCCCCGGAGAACAGGTGGGCCAGCTCGTGCCGGACCATCGGCCGGGGGTCGGGCAGGTCGCCGCCGACGGCGATCCCGGGTTCGGCGAGCAGGGCCACCCCGCCGGCCGACACGCCGTAGTAGGCCGACAGCCAAGCCGCGGTCGGCCACACGTACACCCGGACCGGGCGGTCGAACGGGAACCCGAACCAGCCGACGAGGGCGGTCAGCTCGGCCGAGCAGGCGGACAGGAATAGCCCCGGGGTGGACGGGAACGGCCAGCGGGGCGGGACCCAGAGGAGTTCGAGGCGGTCACCGGGGATGAGGGTGAACGCCGGGGCCGGACAGGTCGGGGGTTGCGGGCGGCGGAACAACACGGCGCGGGCACCGGGGCGGGGACGGCGGACGCCCCCATTACACCACGCCCGGCCGGGCCTGTCACCGCCCGGGCGGTGGGTCAGGTTGGTGGCACGGGCCTCCCGGCCGGTGCGCACCGGCCGGGAGGCCCGTGCCACCGAGGCCATCCCGAGGCGCTACCGGGCGGTATGACTCCCCGCGTCACTCGTACTTCAGTGCCCGGATGGGGTCGATGCCGGCGGCCCGGCGGGCCGGGTAGTAGGCGGCCGCGGTCGTCACCAGCACCGCGAACAGGAACGCCCCCACCCACAGCCACGCCGGGAACACGAAGATCGTTTCCGTCGCCAGCCTCTCGCCCCGGATTTGCTGCTCGATCATCCCCTTGACGTACCCGTCGGCCGGAACAGCCGCCACCCGCGCCAGGGCCACCCCGACCGCCCCGCCGGCCAACCCGATCAACGCCCCCTCGGCCAGGAAGACCGCCAGCACCTGACCCCTCGTCGCCCCGACCGCCTTCAGGATGCCGATCTCCCGCGTGCGTTCCACGACGCTCGTCACCAGCGTGTTCGTGATCCCGATCCCGGCTACCAAGAGGGCGATGAACGCGAACAGGTTCAGCCCGGCGGCGATCAGGGCCACCTCCTTGCGGGCGCTGTTGAACCACTTCAGGGCCGAGAACGTCTCGTACCCCATCGCCTCGACCGCTGCGACACTCCCCGGCAGGTCGCCGCCGGGCGCCACCCGGACCTCGGCCAGCGGGAACCCGGCCGCCTTCGCCCACGGCAATTGTTCGAACAACCTTTCCCCGGACCCCGGCGGCAGGAACACGTCCCCCTGCCGCAGCTCCCACGGGTTGAACGGGTCGGCCTTCTTCCGGTCCTCCCGGGTCAGGACGCGGACCACCCCGGCGACGGTGAACTCGCCGGTGGCGGTGACGCCGGAGTCGGGCGACCGGTCGCGGTCATCCTTCGGCTTCGGGGCCATCAGCCCGGCCAGCTCGGCCCGGTCGTCGTCGGACAGGTCGAACCGGTCGAGGGCCTTCGGCAGTTGGGCCGTCAGCCGGGCCAGCGCCCGCTCCTGCGGGCCGGTCAGGTAGTCGTCCGGCGGCCGGCCGGTCAGCACCCGGGCCAGGGCCAGCGGCGGGGCGTTGCGGACCCCGCCGACCTCGACCCGGACGGGCCGGCCGATGGCCGCCGCGAACCCGGCCTCGT
>JAIEQN010000173.1 GCA_019747685.1 Gemmataceae bacterium | reverse complement strand
CCGGACGCCCCGGCCCCGCCGCCGTTCGTCGCCGGGGTGGCGGCGTCGGCCGACGGCCGGTGGCTGGCGGCGGTCACGGCGAACCCGCCGGCCAACCAGTACATGCGGCTCCTCCTGTGGGGGGTCGGCCCGACCGGCGACCCGCGGCTCGTCAAGTCCCGGGAACACGGCCAGAACTTTTCGGCGGTCGCGTTCCTGCCCGACGGGACCGGGGTGGTGACCGGGGACGCCGGCGGGCACGTCCGGGTGTGGGACCTCCCGGAGCTGACCGAGCGGGTCGCCCGCCCGGTCTTGCCCGGGGGCGGGTTCGTCTACGGGCTCTCGTTCTCGCCCGACCGGAAGACGCTGGCGGCGGGCGGGACGGCCGACGGGAAGCCGCGGGTCGTGCTGATGCCGGTCGAGCGGCTGGCCGCCCGCCGGGCCGGCGGGTGACGGGCCGGGTTACGCCCCGGGGCCGAGGACCGGCCGGCAATACTCGAGCAACTCCAGGTCGGCCAGTTCCCGCTCGACCGCCGCGGCCGTCGGCTCCTTCAGGGTGTGGCCCACCCCGTCGACCAGCAGCAGGGCGAAGTGCCGGCGGGCGCGGTGGACGGCTTGCCGGAGGGCCTCGGGGGTGATCGGCCGGCCGACGGTCGCGCCGACCCGGGTCGCGGCGTTGGGATAGTCCACGTCGGGGTGGTCGGCCCGGAACCGGAGGGCGGCGTACAGGAGCGGCTGGGCGTCCTCCAGGGCGGCCCAGGCCCGGGCCAGCAGCCCGGCCGGCCACGGCCCGTCGAGTTCGGCGTCGATGTCGTCGGCCGGGGACGGGGCCACGGCCGTGCCGGGCGGCGGGGGCCGACGGGCGGCCTTCTTGCGGTGCTTGGCCAGGAGGTTCCGGAGTACCTTCTTGACGTAGTCCCGGAACCGCCCGCGCCCGGGATCGGCGGTGCGGAGCTTCCCCCGCAGGAGGGACACGGCGAACTCCTGGAACACGTCGGCGGCGGCGTGGGGGTCGGGGACGGCCCGGCCGAGATAGCGGCGGACCGCCCCGCCGTACCGTGCGAGGAGGAGCTGCTGGGCGGCCCGGGCGGCCGCCTCGTCCGGGGCGTGGGCCAGCCGCAACAGCGACCAGCAGGTCGGGATCTGGCTGAGCCGCCGGTTCAGTTCGTCGGCGTCCACGGCGGCCCCCGGCAAGGTGATGCGGGCCATGACGACCCCTCCAGGATGCCGCCGTCCGCCCCGCCGGGGGGCACGAGTCCCCCCGGCGGGGCGGCGGGTTAGTTCAGGGACTCGCCGGCGGCCCGGTTGTGCTGGTCGGCCCCGCGGACGTGGAACCAGTCCCGGTCGGCCTCGCCCTGCATGACATCCAGGTCCCCGTCGTCCGAGGTCGTCGCCCCGTTCAGGAAGTAGCTGCCGTTCAGCCGCGGCCCGGCCCCGACCCCGCGGATGTTCTGGACCCGGGTGAAGTAGTCCCGGGCGGAGGTCCACTCGGCCCGGATCGCCCGCAGGGCGGTCGGGTCCGCGTCGTGGATCGTCGGCCCGCCGACGATCAGGTCGTCCCCGCCCCCGCCGAAGAACCGGTCGGCCCCGTCCCCGCCGATCAGCAGGTCTCGGCCGGCCTGGCCGCGGAGGGTATCGTCCCCGTCCCCGCCGACCAGGATGTCGTCCCCGCCGCCGCCGTCGACCGTGTCGTCCCCGCCGCCGGCGTCCACCAGCATCCGGGTGCCGCCGGCGGCCGACGCGACGGTGATCGTGTTGTTCCCGTCCGGGGCGTTCAGGGCCAGCTCGCTGATCCCGAAGTAGCTGACCGACCGGTTGAACACCGGGTTGGGGGCGGTCCGGGTGACGGCGGCCGTCCCGACCGCGTAGTTGTCGCTGAAGGGGGCGGCCCCGTCGTCGACGGTCAGGGTGTTGGTGCCGGCCTGCCCGTCCACCCGGACGCCCCCGCGGACCGCGTCCCAGTTCCCGGTCCCGACCGCGACCGCGTCGTCCCCGCCGCCGGCGTTGATCGTGGTGAAGGTGTTGGCGTCGGAGCTGGCCACGGTGATCGTGTTGCTCCCGTTCTGGGCGTCCAGTACCACCGCCTCGACCGTCCCGTAGTTGACCGTCCGGTTGAACGCCGGGTTGCTCGCCGTCCGGTCGATCTTGGCCAGCGTCACCTCGTACCGGTCGGCGAACCCCGTCGAGTCGTCGTGGACCAGGACCGAGTCGAACCCGTCGTCGCCGGCCACGGTGACCGTGCCCCGGACCACGTCCAGGTCCCCGGCCCCGACGTGGACGGCGTCGTCCTGGGTGCCGCCGCGGACCACGACCGGGACGGCCGGGGCGCTCCGCAGGTGGACGGTGTCGAACCCGGTCCGCATGTCCATGCTGATCCGGCCGAAGGCGGCCGTCGGGAACGTCCGGGGGATGCCGTTCAGGGTGACCCGGACGTTCGCCCCGACCTCCTCGACGACGGCGGTGTCGTTGACCCGGCCGGGGTCGTCGCCGATGACGTGCAGGGCCCCGCCGGCGAGGAACACGGCCGGCACGGCCCGGTCCTCCAAAGCCTCGACCCGGAGGGGCCGGCGGGTGGTGGTCGGCCGGATCGACGGCCGCGGGTGATGACGGAACATGGTCGCTGCCCATACGCCGCCCCGGACCGCGGTGGTCGGACCGCCGGCGGGAAAGGCCGCGGCGGGGGAAGGCGGCGGTCCGGGGCGGTCGTGATCGCCCGCCCGTCCCTCCCGCCCCCCTTGGTCGGGACGGCCGGTGGTTGTGACATGCCGCGGGTGAAATATCGGGATTCCATCGGGTGATCCTCGGCCCAACCGACAACGCTATTGGGCGGACGGCCGCGGTGGCACGGGCCGGGGGGCCGGGATGTCCCACACCGCCATCGCCTCGGCCCGCAGCCGGTCCACCAGGAACCGCTCGTACGGGACCGCCAGCGGGGACTGCCGGCTCGCCCGGTCGGCCCGCTCCCAGGCGGCCAGGGCGGCGTCGTGCCGGCCCCGCCCGCGGTGGGCCAACGCCCCCACGAACCCCGCCGTCTGGTAGGCCCGCGACCCGGCCGGGGCGGACATCCGGTCGACCGCTCACGCCCCCTGGTAGACGGCGTCCCGGGTCCCCATCCGGTACTGGGCCAGGGCGTACAGGACCGCCTCGTACCCGCTCCGGTTGGCGGCCGC
The DNA here is from genome assembly GCA_019747685.1 of Gemmataceae bacterium. Classification (GTDB taxonomy): domain Bacteria; phylum Planctomycetota; class Planctomycetia; order Gemmatales; family Gemmataceae; genus Urbifossiella. Next base: position 2,193 of record JAIEQN010000173.1, on the reverse strand, counting down.
GGCCACGTCGGCCAGGTCCCGGGCGTGCTGGGCCACCCCCCGCGGGAGTTGCCCGCCCGGCGGGAAGACGAGCAGGTACTGGAGCCGCGGGACGACCGCCGCCCGGTCCTGTTTGGCGGCCGCCCGGTCGTCCCGGGCGGCCTCCGCCCGGGCGGTCAGGGAGAGGCTGACTGCCCGGGCCTCCAGGGCGAACGCCCGCACCCCCCCGCCCCCGGCGGCCAGCCCCGCCGTCAGCTCCCCGACCGCCTCCGGGTGCCGGCCGAGCTGCTGGAGGGCGGGCCCCCGGTAGTACCGCCACTCGGCCTCCCACCCGTCCGGCCCGCACACCGCCCGATACCGGTCGGCGTCGGCCAGCAGGTCGTCCCACCGGCCGAGCTTCCAGTCCGCCTCGATCCGGGCCTGGTACGCCGTCGGCAGGTCCGGCTCGGCCCGGGTCGCCCGGTCCAGCCACCCGAGTGCGGCCTGCGGGTCGTTCACCTGCCGGGCCGGCCACAGCCCGACCGCCAGTTGGGCGTCCGGGTCGGCCGGGTTGACCACCCACCGGGCCGGCTCGGCCGCCTCCCCCCGCCACCCGCCCCGGAGCCGGTGGGTCCCGGCGACCAGGACCTCGGCCGGGGACGCCGGCCGGGCGGGGGCGGGTCGTCGGCCCAGTCCAGGCCGACTTCGCGGAGGCCGGCCCGGGCCGCGGCCAGGTCCCACAAGTGCAGGTCGGCGCCGGCCAGCACGGCCAGGGTTTGCCCGTCCGGGCTGAACAGCGGGTGCCGGGCCGGTCCGCCGCCGGCCACCGGCAGACGGGCCAGCGACCGCCCCGCACCGTCGGTCAGCAGCACCGTTTCCCGACCGACCACCCACGCCGCCAGCGACCCGTCGGGGGTGAACGCCACCCGCCCCGGGTGTTCGCACCCCGGCTCCCGGCCCCGCCGGCCGGTCGGCTGCCAGGTGGTCGTGTCCCAGAGGGTGAACGCCTCGTAGGTGCCGACGATCAGTGTTTGCCCGTCCGGGGTGAACTCCGGGACGGCGTCGCGGGCGTCGGCCGCGACCGAACCGACGGGCGACCCGGATGCGGCGTCGAACACCGTCACCCCGAGGCCGCCGGCCGACCCCACGGCCACCCGCCGGCCGTCCGGGCTGAACCCGCCGGCGGTCAGCTCCTGGCCGCCCGCCCCGACCGGCACCCGCCGGACGACCGGCCGGGGGCTCAGCTCCCACACCTGGAGCCGGGTCCCGGCCCGGCCGACCACCCGTCGGCCGTCGGCCGAGAGGCCGCCGCCGACCGAGGGCACGGTCAACAACTCCTCCATCGTCCCGGCGTCCCACACCCGCCCGGTCCCGTCCGGGGCGCGGGTGAGCAGGAGCGGGGCGGCGGCGGCGAACGACAGCCGGACCGGGCCGCCCGGCTCCCACGGCCGCCCGGCCCGCCGCCCGGTCTTGGGGTCGTACAGGCCCACCCACCCGCCGTCCTGGCCGACCAGGGCGATCCGGCCCCGGTCCGGGAACCAGGCCACGTCCCCGGCCGGCCGGGCTTCGTGCAGCCGGAACACCAGCTTCCGGGTGTCGGTGTCGAACACGGCGGCCAGCCGCGGGCCGACGGCCGCCAGTTCCCGGCCGTTCGGATGAAAGGCCACCCGGGCCGACGGGTCGGGCAGCGGGATCGCTCCCGCCGGGGTGCCGGTCGCGGGGTCGAGCAGATCGACGGCCTTGGCCGCCCGGTGGGTCAGGGCGAGGACCCGGCCGTCCGGGCGGAACGCCCAGTGGTGCGGGTTCCGGCCGGCCCGCCCCCAGCCGCTGCCCCCGGCCGCCCACGGCCAGTACTTGACCCGGTGCCCGGCCGGCCCGGACGACACGACTAACAATGCCCGCCCGTCCGGGGCGAACTCCAGGTCGGTCACGCCCCACCCGTCCGGGGTCGGCAGCTCGGCGACGGCCGCGTCGTCGACCAGCCGGCGGACGTGGACCGGCCCGGACGTGCCCGCGGCCGCGTGGTGGGCGTGGTCCGGGCTGACCGCGAGTGGGCCGTCCGGGGGCAGGACATCCGCCTCCCGGACCAGGCGGACATCGGCCAGCGTCAGGGCGGCGACGGCCTCGCCCCGGATGGTCCCGAGGTCGGCCGCCGACGCCCCCAGCCGGCGGGCGATGACGGCCGCGTCGGCCAGGGCCGGGAGGGCGTCGAACCGCCGGCCCCGCTGCCCCCGA
>JAIEQN010000959.1 GCA_019747685.1 Gemmataceae bacterium | reverse complement strand
CCGCCCGGTCCCGGACCTCCCCCGCCGCCCCACCTCCGGCTTGAACCCCCCTGCCCCGCCCCGTATCCCATCTGCGACCGTTCTGGTGGCACAGGCCTCCCGGCCTGTGCGGATTGCAGACACAGGCCGGGAGGCCTGTGCCACCAGGCTCGCACCCCCGCCGACCGACTCATGCCGACCACCGCCATCCGCACGATCAAGGCCCGGGAAATCCTCGACAGCCGGGGGAACCCCACGGTCGAGGTCGAGGTGCATCTGGAGAACGGCGTGGTCGGCCGGGCGGCCGTCCCGAGCGGGGCCAGCACCGGGGCCCACGAGGCGGTCGAGCTGCGGGACGGGGATAAGGGCCGCTACGGGGGCAAGGGGACCCTGCGGGCCGTCCGCAACGTCCACGACGTCATCGACGGTGCCCTGCAGGGGTTCGACGTGTTCGACCAGGTCCGGCTCGACCGCCGGCTGCTCGAACTCGACGGCACCCCGAACAAGGCCCGGCTCGGGGCGAACGCCATCCTAGGCGTGTCGATGGCGGCCGCCCACGCGGCGGCCGACGCCCTCGGGCTGCCGCTCTACCGGTACGTCGGCGGGACCAACGCCACCGTCCTGCCCGTCCCGCTGATGAACATCCTCAACGGCGGCAAGCACGCCGACAACACCGTCGACTTCCAGGAGTTCATGATCGCCCCGGTCGGGGCCTCGTCCTTCCGCGAGGGGCTGCGGATGGGGGCCGAGGTGTTCCACAGCCTCAAGAAGGTGTTGCACGACCTGGGTCTGAACACGGCCGTCGGCGACGAGGGCGGGTTCGCCCCGGACATCCCGTCGGCCGACGCCGCCCTGGCGACCATCACCAAGGCGATCGAGAACGCCGGCTACAAGCCCGGCGAGCAGGTCGCCTTCGCCCTCGACGCCGCGTGTACGGAACTGTTCGAGGAGGCCAAGAAGAAGGAGCGGGACGGGTACTGCTTCTTCAAGAGCGACAAGGAGCGGGTCATCTCGGCCGACGAGATGATCGACCTGTGGGCCACGCTCTGCGAGAAGTACCCGATCGTGTCGATCGAGGACGGGCTGGCCGAGGACGACTGGGCCGGGTGGCAGAAGCTGACGGCCCGGCTCGGCGGAAAGGTGCAGTTGGTCGGCGACGACCTGTTCGTGACCAACACCGAGCGGCTCAAGCGGGGCATCGCCGAGGGGTGCGGGAACAGCATCCTGGTGAAGGTGAACCAGATCGGCACCCTGACGGAAACGCTCGAAGCCGTCGAGATGGCCAAGCGGAACAAGTTCACGGCGATCCTCAGCCACCGGAGCGGGGAGACGGAGGACACGACCATCGCCGACCTGGCGGTGGCCACCAACTGCGGCCAGATCAAGACCGGGTCGGCCAGCCGGACCGACCGGATCGCCAAGTACAACCAACTCCTGCGGATCGAGGAACGGCTCGGGCCGGCCGCCGTCTACGGGGTGGAGCTGCGGAAGTGACCGCCCGCCCGGAGTGAGCGATGCCGACCTTCCTGAACGACCCGACGACCGCCCTTTATCTCGTCCTGATCGTGATCCCGGTGATCGCGGCCGTCCCGCTGGCCCGGAACCAGGACCGCCAGAGCTTCCGCCGGTTCCTCCTCTGCTGCATCCCGATCGTGCTGGTCTTCCTGGTCGACTGGGTGGTCGAAAGCCCTCGGGAGGAGGCCACCCGTCGGGTGCTGGCGATGGCCGACGCCGCGACCCGGGTCGACCCGGCCGGGTTCGTCGAGCACGTCTCGCCGAGCTTCAACGTCAACGGCAAGGGCAAGGAGCAGTTGAAGTCGTCGCCCGTCTGGAACCAGATCAAGGCCTACAACGCCCGGGTGGCGGTCTGGGGGTACGGGCACGACGCCTACGAGCGGGTGGGCGACAACGAGATCGAGGTCGGGTTCTACGCCAAGGGCGAGGCCGCGTCCGGGGTGCTCTTGCGGTACTGCCGGGCGCGGTTCGTGGAGGACCCGGACGGCCAGTACCGGCTGCGGGGCATCCGGTTCTACGACCCGGCCGGGCGGGGGCTGAACGCCGAAGAGCCGATCCCGGGGTTCCCGTGATGTCGCAGGTGGCCCCTCACCTCCCCCACAAGGGGGGAGGTGAGACCAACCGGTACGCCACCCCGGCACCCTCTGTAGAGGCCGTCCGTCGCATGCTCCGGCTCAACGGCGTTGAAGTCGCCGACACGTTCGCCGAGGCGTTCCCGATGGCCGCCGCCCGGGTGGTGGTGACGGCCGCCTCGGCCGAGTGGGCGATGACGGCCGCCCGGGCCGCCACCGGCTACGCCGCGTCGGTCATCGGCTGCGACGCCGAGGCGGGCATCGAGTGGGAGCTGCCGCCGGAGGTGTTGGACGCGACCCCGGACGGCCGGCCGGGCGTCAGCCTGTTGTTCTTCGCGTTCAGCCGGGACGCCCTCCAGAGGGCCGTGGTGAACCGGGTCGCCCAGTGCGTCCTGACCTGCCCGACGACGGCCTGCTACAACGGGCTGGCCGGCGACCCGGACCGGTCGATTCGGGTCGGCGGGAACTTGCGGTTCTTCGGCGACGGCTGGCAGATCAGCAAGTTCCTGGGCGGCAAGCGCTACTGGCGGCTGCCGGTGATGGACGGCGAGTTCCTGTGCGAGGACGTGTTCGGGACGGTCAAGGGCGTGGCCGGCGGGAACCTGATCCTGCTGGCCGAGTCGCAGGCGGCCGGGCTGGCGGCGGCCGAAGCCGCGGCGGCCGCGGCCCGGGCGGCGGGTGGGGTCATCCTCCCCTTCCCCGGCGGGGTGGTCCGGTCCGGGAGCAAGGTCGGCAGCAAGTACAAGGCCCTGCGGGCGAGCACCAACGACGCCTACTGCCCGACGCTGAGGGGCGTCGTCCCGAGCGAGCTGCCGGCCGGGGCGAACGCCGCCTACGAGCTGGTCATCGACGGGCTGGACTTGGCCGCCGTCGAGGAGGCGATGCGGGGGGCGATGGTCGCGGCGAGCGAGTGCCCCGGGGTGGTGAAGATCACCGCCGGGAACTACGGCGGCAAGCTCGGCCCGCACCACATCCACCTGCGGAAGCTGATCGAGGCCGGCTGATGGGCGTCACCCTCACCCTGCGCGCCCCGTCCCCGATCCCGATCGAGGTGTTCGGCGTCACCCCGGAGCGGGTGGCGAACCTGTCCGCCGCCGAGGTGGCCAAGCTCCCGGTCCAACACGGCAACCGGTCCGAGCCGCTCGGCGAGTTCTTCGACGTGACCGGGTCGCGGTTCGCGGACCTGCACTTCGCGGGCGACACCCGCACCGTTAAGGGGATCGGGGCCGGAATGGCCGGCGGGTCGGTGTACGTCCAGGGGGACGCCGGGATGCACGCCGGGGCCGGCATGACCGGCGGCACGCTGGTGATCGTCGGCCGCGCCGGCGACTGGCTCGGGGCCGAGCTGCGGGGGGGCACGATCGAGGTGCGTGGGAGCGTCGACGGTAGGTGCGGGGCCGCCTACCGCGGCTCTCGTCGGGGAATGACCGGCGGCCTCATCCAGGTCCGCGGGTCGGCCGGCGACGAACTCGGGCTGCTGATGCGCCGCGGGCTGATCGTGATCGAGGGCGGGTGCGGGGCGTTCGCCGGGGCGTCGATGATCGCCGGGACGATCGTCGTGTTCGGCCCGGCCGGGCCGCGGCTCGGGGCCGGGATGAAGCGGGGCACGATCGTCGCGGCCGGCGGCGTCGCGGAATTGCCGCCGTCGTTCGCCCACGCCTGCGACTACAACCCGACGTTCCTCGAACTCTACCAGGCCGAACTCGCCGGGCTGCGGGCCGAGTACCCGTGGCGACTCCCGGCGGTCGTCCGGAGCTACCGCGGCGACCTCCTGTACGGCGGCCGCGGCGAGGTCCTCGTCCCGGTCACTTCGGCGGCACGACCCGCAGCCAGCCTTCGGGGATGACCGCCGGACCGCCGGTTCGCAGCCCCGTCGCCCGGATCACGTCGCCCGGCGGCGCCCCGGACCCGATCAGCCCGGCCAGCACCCCGCCGGCGAACCCGGCCGCCACCCCCGACCCGCCGGCCGCCTCGCCCGCGATCAGCCCGTTGGCCACCAGGTCCGGCTTCGCCAGCAGGACCACCCCCGGGCCGGCCCCGGTCAGGCCGGCCGGCACGTCCCCGAACGGCTTGTCGCTGGCCGACACGTCGATCGCCGCCTTGCTGTCGCCGGGAATACCGACCCCGGCGTTCTTGGTGGAGTACGACACCCACACCGGCCGGCCCTTCTCGGCCCCCGCCCCGTCGAACTCGGCCGTCAGCCGGGGGACGATCTCGATCCGCCGGCGGAGGGCCGGCAGCCGCGGGTCGTACACCTCATGGCCGTCGACCCGCACCGCGTACCGGCCGTCCTCGGGAACGGTGAATTCCAGGATTTGCTCGTAGACGCCGTAGGACGGGTCGGCCCAGAGCCGGTACGGGCCGCCGACCGACCGGGCCAGCTCGGTCAGCTCGTCCGACGCACGGGCCTTCCCCTCCGGGTCGAGTTGGCGGAACGCCCGCAGGGTGAGCGGGAAGATCGACTCGGCCCCGCCGTACCCGAACGGGTCGTGCGTCTCCCGCCACTGGACGACCAGCCGGACCCGGGCACCGGCCGGGAGCGTCCGGGAGACGGTGCCGTCGGCGGCCCGGGTGCCGAGGAAGTTCAGGTCGCGGGCCCACTCGTCGGCGGGTAGCGGGGCGGCCGGCGGGGCGAACTCCATCGCCCGGTCGGTGTTGGCGTCCAGGAACGACCCGGTCCAGACCGACCCGACCAGCGGGCTGGTCGCCTGCACCCAGACCGGCCGGGGGGTGGCCGGCGGGCGGGTGGCCGACCGGGTCCGCGGCCCGGACACCGCGTCGCTGGCGAACGACGTGTCGAGCAACTGGCTCAGCTCGCTCAGCCCGTCGTGGGCGAACCCGGGCTCCCACACGAGCGTGTTGACGACCACGTCGGCCCCGGCCAGCGCCCGGGTCGAGTTCTGGAGGGCCAGCGCCCGCCGGACCCGCTCGTCCTGCTCCCGCTCCTCGGCGGCCAGGGCGTCCAGCGCCCGCTGAGCCTGGATCCGCCGCTCGACCGCCTTCGGCTCATCGCTGGCGTCCTCCAGCGCCCGGGTCCGCTCGACCACGGCCGCCGTGATGCGGCGTTGCAACTCCTCCCCGCGGGCCGACAGGTCGGCCAGCCGGGACTGCATCGCCTCGGTGTACGAGGCGTCGCCGGTGACGAACCGGGCCACCGCGTAGGCCTGGGAGAAGGCGTCCGGGGCGACCCGGACGAGCACGAGCTGGGCGTCCGGGGCGGCCAGCCGGGCGGCCCGGGCGACGGCCGTGCCGTCCGCCGGGGCG
>JAIEQN010001007.1 GCA_019747685.1 Gemmataceae bacterium | reverse complement strand
CGCCCGCTCGACCGGCCCGGCCGGGCGGACGCTGATCGTCTCCCCGGCCCGCCACCGGGCCAGGTCGGCGGCCAGGGCGTCGGCGCTGGCGTACCGCTCCCGCGGGTCCTTCTCCAGGCACTTCAGGCAGATCCGCTCCAGGTCCCGGGGGACGCCGGGGGTGTGCCGGCGGGGCGGGGTCGGCTGCTCCTCGACCACCCGGTGTAAGACCGACCACGGGTCCGACCCGGCGAACGGCGTCCGGCCGGCCAGCAGCTCGTACAGGATGGCCCCGAGGGCCCAGATGTCGGCCGGCGGGCCGACGAACTTGGCGTCCCCCTTGGCCTGCTCCGGGGCCATGTACGCCGGGGTGCCCATGACCGCCCCGGTCTGGGTCAGCCCCGGGTCGGTCCCCCGCCGGGCCAGCCCGAAGTCGGCCACCTTGGGGACGGGGATCGGGTTCCGAGTGTCGGGGATCGGGGCAGACTCCGACCGGGCGGATGGTGCGCGGACCAGGCCGGACCCGGGGCCCGAGAGGAGGATGTTCCCCGGCTTCAGGTCGCGGTGGACGATGCCCAGGGCGTGGGCCGCCTGGACCCCGCGGGCGACCTGCTCGACCACCCGGGCGGCGTCAGCCGGGGGCAGCCGGCCGCCGGCCGCCTTCAGCCGGGCCGCCAGGCTGCCGCCGTCGAGGTATTCCATCGCCAGGTACGGCCGGCCGGCGGCCTCCCCGGACCCGAACACCCGGACGACGTGCGGGTGGTCGATCGCGGCCACCGCCTCGGCCTCGACCCGGAACCGGGCCAGGTCCTGCGGGGCCGGCCGGCCGCCGAGGACCATCTTCAGGGCGACCGTCCGGTTCAGCCGGACGTCCCGGGCCTTCCAGACGACGCCCATCCCGCCCCGGCCGACCTCGGCCCCCAGCTCGTACCCCGGCGGCGGGGTGACGCCGCCCAGGGGGTCGGGTTCCGGCCGGGGGATCGTCTCCGGCGGGCCGGCCACCGGGGTGGGCCGGCCGACCGTCTCGGCCGCCGCGTCGTCCGTCTCCCGGGCCCACGCCGGGGTCGGCCGGCTCACCGTCTCGGCCGGGTCGGCGATCTCGTCCGCCCGCGGGGTCGGCCGGGCGACGGTCTCCCCCACGAGGGCGGCGATGGCGTCGGCCGCCGCCGGGAGCAGGTCCGGGGCGTCCCGGCACAGCTCGGCCACCGGGATGTCCCGGCCCTGGGCCTGGGCCCGCCGCCACGTCTTGACCAGGGTGTCCAGCCGGTCGTCGGGCATCGGGGGTCTTCCGTACAACGTGGGTCCCACCCGGGGCTGTCGCCCCGGGCTATGTTGTCGCGGCCCTTCGGCCCTGAAACCCGGTAGTCCGGAGGGCTGAAAGCCCGACACAACCCAGCCCGGGGCGACAGCCCCGGGTCCCGGTGACCGGTCTACGGACGCCGGGCCGCCAGCGGGAAGTCCTGGGCGTCGTCCAAGGGCGGGGTCAGCTCCGGGGTCTGGGCGATCGGCCGGTTCGCCGCCTTCGCCTGCCGGGCGGCCTCCCGTTCCGTCCCCTTCTGCACGGCCCGGAAGAACTCGGCCACGCTCAGCTTGCCGTCCCGGTCGGCGTCGGCCTCGGCGAACTTCTCGCCCAACGCCGCGGCCACCTGGGCGGTGAACAGCCCGTTCCCGGCCGTGGCGCCCCAGGCGCTCTGGTTGGCCCCGCTGGCGGCGATCACCACCGGCCCGAACCCGTGCGGCCGCAGCCCCCCGTCCGGGTTGCGGGCGGCGACCTGACGACCCGCGGCCAGCGCCGGCCCGGCCGCCCCGGCGTGGCAGCAGTCGAGCAGCACCACCTTCCGGCAGTTCACCCCGGCCAGGGCGTCGGCCAGCTCGTCGTCCCGGAGGAACGCCGCGAGCTGCGCCTCGGCCGGCGGGCGGCCGCCCCTGGTCAGCGGCGTCTCGTCGTCCCCTTGCGGGATGACGTAGAACCACCGCGGCCGGGCCGGGGACGCCGGGTCGCGGGCCGGGTGCAGGGTGCCGTGCCCGCCGAGGAACAGGACGAACACGTCATCCGGCCCGGCCGCCCGGCCGACCTGCCGGATGCGATCGACCACCCGGGCCTTCGTCACCTTCCCGTCCTGGACGGCCTCGATGTTGGCCTCGGTGTACCCGCCGGCCCCCTTCAGCCCGGCCCACACCTCCCGCATCAGGGCCACGTCCCGCGGCACGCTGGCCAGGTCGTCGGCCAGCCCGTGAAACGCACCGACCCCGGCCACCAGCCCGAACAGCCGCCGCCCGCCCGGCCGGCCCGTCGTCAGCACCACCCGCACGGGCGGACTCTTCGGGCTGCCGGCCGCGTCGGCCGGGTTGTCCGACCCGATCCCGACCGCCTGGAGGACGTTCGAGCCGGCGCTCAAGGCGGCCGCCGGGACCGGGAATGTAATTTCAACCGGCTTGCCGACCTCCCAGCGCATCCCGGGGAACGTCTTCAGGCCGACGCGGTGGTGTCCGTTCAGCCACAGCTCGACCCGATCGACCGGGTTGGCCTTGCCGTCGGCCCGGGGGCGGGGGACGACGGTGACGGTGACGGCCACCTCCTGCCCGTCCCGAACGGAGTCGGCATTCGTCGCCACCGTGACCGCCGGCGGGAAGAGGTCCGGCAAGAGCGGCCGGCCGGGCTCGCGGGCCAGCCTCGTCACCACCTCCGTCACCTTCTCCGGCCGGCGGAGGAACCGCCGGAACTGGTCCACCGGCAGCACGTCCGGGACGAACCAGTCGGGCCGGGGCGGCTTGCCGCCGAGGTCGGCCAGGGTCTTCGGCCGCAGCCATTCCACATACCGGTCGCCGTTGGCCGAGCCGTCGTAGTAGCACTGCCGGTAGGTGTACAAGACCCACTCGCCGTTCCGCAGCGGCACGAACCGGGCGGCCGGGCGGTGCAGGCAGAGCGTCTTGGTCGGCGTCGGGGTGTCGTGCTTGGCGTTGGTGATCCAGAACGCAAGTTCTGACGCCGGCCGCGGGTCGCGGAGGATGTCGAACCAGTCGGCCCGCGGCACGTCGCGGGCGACCCCGCCGGCCATCAGCCGGTGGACGGTGTCGCCGACGCTCAGCCCGGCCTCGTCGGCGGGGCTGCCCGGGTCGACGGCCTTCACCACCACAGCCCCGTTCTCGTCGGCGAACGCCGCCCCGAGTACGTCTTGAGCCGGGAACGGGGCCAAGTTCCAGAAGGCGATCACCCCGTCCCGGCCGGCGGTGACGAGGCCCTGCCCGTTCGCCGTCGGGGCGATCGCCACGACCGGCCCGGCGTGGCCGACCAGCTTCCGCACCCGCCGGGGCGGCCGGCCCGGGGCGAGGTCGAAGACGCTCGCCCCCCAGTGGTGCCCGACCGCCAGCCGGACCGCCCCCTTGACCGATCCGGCGGGCGGCGGCAGGAACGTGTAACACCGCGGCTTGTCGTCCCGCAGCCGGTCGAGCAACTGACCGGTCGGGGCGGCCGGGTCGCCCATCAGCGGCTGGAGCCGGCCGCCCGGCTCGACCGCCGACCATTTGTATTCGTCGGCCGGGTCGAAGGCGATCGACCAGCCGGCCCGGCCGTTCTCCGGCGGGGCGGGCGGGTCCTTCGGCCGGCCGGCCCAGCCGCGGCCGTCCGGCCCGAGGTCGAAGGCCACCCAGTCGCCGGCCCCGCGGTCGTTCGGGTGGGCGGGCGAGGGGTTGCGGGCGTCCTTGAAACAGAGCGTCTTGCCGTCGGCCGTCACCCCGACCGCCCACGCTTGGCGGCCCTGCCCCCGGTCCCGGTCGAGCATCCGCAGGGTGTCGCCGTCGAGCCGCCACAGGGTCGTCCCGTGGTCGAGGGCATCCGCGGTGGCCAGCCGCTGTCCGTCCGGGTGGAACGCGACCTGATCGACCAGGCCGGGAGCTTCGGCCGTCTTTCGGGGAACCTGCCCGGCGAGGTCGTACACCTCGACCCGACCCGCGGGTTCGATGGCGAACGCGGCCCGGCCGGGCGGGTACTCGGCCACGCCGACGGCCAGCCGCCCGCCGTCGGCATCGAGCGCGAGGCTGTCCGGGAAGCGGTTGCGGGGGAACTCGACCTTGCGGACCGTCTTCCCGTCGGGGAGCGACCGGACCTCAACCGCCGAGCCGGCTTCGGTCTCGGCCGGCGGCCCGGCCGCCAGCCACTTGCCGTCGCTACTGGCCACCACCCGGGCGACGAACCCCATCCCCCACTTGAACAGCGGCCCGGCCGCCCCGACCGCGTACACGCCGCCGGCCCGGTCGGCATACCCGAGCCGGCCGTCGGGCATGTACCCGACCCACACGACACGGTCCTCGCCCTGATCCGACTCCGGCCCTCGTACCACCCGAACGGTGCGGCCCGTTACCGGCGTGCCGTTCTCGATCGGGCAGGTCCAGACGTTGCCGTCGTCGTCGCCGATGGCCAACTCGCGGCCGTCGGGGCGGAAGGCCAGCGCCCAGACCGCCGCCCCGGCGGTCTCGTAATCGCCCCGCTCGTAGCCCGGGGCGGCTAGCGGCGACACCGCCCCAACGGGCTGCCCGAACCGCGGGTCGAACAGGCACACGTCGGCGTTCAGCTTGCCGTACCCGCCGACCGCCACCCGCGGCCGGTCCGGGTCGGGGTGGACGGCCAGGGCGTAGACCGACCCCCGCCGCTCGCGAAAGGTGTTCCACGACAGCGGCCCGTCCGGGCGGAGCCGGTCCGGCCCGACGGCCCAGCGGTGGACCAGCTTGTCCTCGCCGGCGGCCAGCAACGCACCGCCGTCGGGCGTGAAGGCGAGGGCGTCGCACGTCCCGGCCCGTCCGCCAGCCCGGACGCGGATCTCCGGCTCGTCGTTGGCGATCCGGGCGACCTGCCCGGCGGCCGGGGCGGTGCTAGCGAGCAGGAGGGCCGCGGACCAGAGTAGGTGTCTTGGCGAGCGGGGGGCGTCAGCCCCCTGTGGTTCTCTTGTGGCACCGGCATCTTGCCGGTGTGACGAAACAGGGGCCTGACGGCCCCCGCTCGCCGAAAACACAACCATGCGGGAGAGCATGAGGTGCCTTCTTGAGTCCGTGCGGGACCACCCCTGATCCTACCTCGCCGGGGGCGGGCGTGATACCACAGCGGCCGGGAAATTGATTCAGGCGACACAGCTTAACGCCGTGACACCGGCGGGGCGGGTTTTGGCTGGAGCGCCGAATTCAGGCGAGCGATAAGAACCAGGCTGACCCCCACCCGGCGGCCACGGACGGCCAACCCGGGGGCGGGGTCGGAGGACGCCGGATGCGCCGCCGCTCACTCGCCGTGGGTCGCGCCTGGCTGTGGTGGCACAGGCCTCCCGGCCTGTGCCGCACAGGCCGGGAGGCCTGTG
>JAIEQN010000319.1 GCA_019747685.1 Gemmataceae bacterium | reverse complement strand
CTCTCCGGCGACCAGCTCTACCGGATGGACTACCGGGACCTGATCGCCACCCACCACCAGGCCGACGCCGACGTGACCGTCGCGGCCATCCCGGTGAAGGAGAGCGACACCCCCGGGTTCGGGCTGATGAGCATCGACGACTCGGGCCGGGTGACCGGGTTCGTGGAGAAGCCGAAGACCCGGGAGGAGCGGGAGCCGTACCACGTGTCGGCCGGGTGGATCGAGGGGAAGGGCATCCCGGCGGCCGGCCGGAACTACCTGGCCAACATGGGGATTTACCTGTTCAAGACGGAGGTGCTGCTGGAGCTGCTGACGGCCAAGCCGCTGGCCACCGACTTCGGCAAGGAGGTGTTCCCGCGGAATTACAAGACGAAGCGGGTCCAGGCCCACCTGTTCGACGGGTACTGGGAGGACCTGGGGACGGTCCGCAGCTACCACGAGTCGAGCCTGGCCCTGGCCGGGGAGCACCCGCCGTTCGACTTCTTCGCCCCGCAGGGGGTGATCTACACCCGGATGCGGAACCTGCCGGCCAGCCGGATGAACGGGGCGACGCTCGAGCACAGCCTGGTGGCCGACGGGTGCGTGGTCGGCCCGCGGACGCGGATCGAGAACAGCCTGCTGGGGGTCCGCAGCCGGGTCGGCCCGGGGTGCGTGATCCGGGACACGGTGATCATCGGGTCGGACACGTTCGAGTCGGAGGCCGACCGGGCGGAGAACGCCCGGCGGGGCCGGCCGGACCTGAACGTCGGGGAGGGGGCGGTGATCGAGCGGGCGATCATCGACAAGGACTGCCGGATCGGCAAGGGGGTGCGGCTGGTGAACGAGGGGAAGAAGCAGGACGCGGACGGCCCCCGGGGGATGTACTTCATCCGGGACGGGATCGTGTGCGTGCCGCGGGGCCAGGTCATCCCGGCCGGGACGGTGGTATAATGACCAGCGGCCCGGAGCCCGACGGAGCCCGCGGATGGCGACGATCCCGCCCATCGTCCGGCAGATGATCCTCTGCGACGACGTGTTGCCGAGCACGCGTCGCCCTGGTGACCACGACGCCCTCGGGCTGATCCACTCGGTGTACCCGGACCCACCGGGCTTCTACCCGGCGGTCTTGCCGGTGTTGTGCGTCTACCTGCAACTGACCGGCGGCCGCGGGTCGGGCGTCGGCCAGGTGGTCGTAGTCGAGGCCGACACCGGCGGCCCGGTGTTCGCCGGCCGGCCCCACACGATCGACTACCCGCCAGACCCGCTGGCGGTCGTGTTCCGGGTGTTCCGGGTGCTCGACTGTAAGTTCCCGCGGTCGGGGTTATACTGGGTACAGTTCCGCCACGACGGTCGGGAGTTGTCCGCCCAGCCGCTGGTCGTGAGGTGAAGTATGGACGACAGCCGCGACGACCTGCCGGCCCGGGGAGCCGGACCGACCCCGGAGGGGCCCCAGGTCCCGGCCGACCGGCCGCAGTGGTCGGCCGACCCCCACGGGAATCTGAAGGGACCGATCTTCTCCTTCCCGTCGGACAACCTGGTGATCTACACCGACCAGGCCGTCACAGACCCGGCTGAACTGGCGGGGCTGCGGAAGGCCCCGAACTGACCGCCCCCGGCCACGGACGGCCGCCATGACCCAGACCGTCACCCTCCCGGGCTACTTCGGCCCGCTCGACCTGCTGCTCTACCTCGTCAGGCGGCACGAGGTCGACGTCCTCGGCGTGCCGCTGGCGGCCGTGGCCGACCAGTTCCGGGAGTACGTCGAGGTCGTGAAGGAATTGGACCTAGAGGCGGCCGGCGAGTTCCTGGTGGTCGCCGCCACCCTGATGGAGATCAAGAGCCGGGCGCTCCTGCCGGCCGACGACCGGGCCGCCGACGCCGACGACCGGCCTGATCCCCGCCGGGACCTCGTCAAGCAACTCCTCCAGTACCGGAAGTTCAAGGACGCGGCGGCGGCCCTGGAAGATCGGGCCGTGAAGCACGCCGAGCGGGTCGGCCGGGAGGCCCCGCCCGAGCCGGGGGCGGCCCCGGCCGGGCCGTCCGTCCGTCCGGTCGAGCTGTGGGACCTGGTCAGCGCGTTCGCCCGGCTGATGCGGGAGACCCAGGCGGCCGGGGCGATGACCGTCACGGCCGACGACACCCCGCAGCACGTCTACGAGGCGGAGGTGACGGGCCGGGTGCGGGCGGCCGGGCGGGTGGCGTTCCGGGAGGTGTTCGGCCCGCCGTTCAACAAGCCCCGGCTGATCGGCCTGTTCCTGGCGATCCTCGAACTCGTCCGCAACCACGGCCTCGGGCTCGAACACCCCGACCCGGGCGGGGAGATTTGGCTTGTAAAGCGCCTAGAAGAGTAATCGGGAGAAGCAGATCGTCACGAGCGGCCATCCGGTATATACGAGCAGTCGCCACCACCACTGCCAACCGGACAGGACGCCGCCGGGTACGGCTGCGACTAGCATGAGAAGGATGGCGGCGATCATCACGCTCCACCCGTCGATCGCACCCCCTACCGGCCGGTTGCTATACGGCCTGTCCATGTCGCTCAGGATGAAGAAAACGACCAGCGCCGCCCCAACGATCATCAACTCCCCGTAAGCCAGGATGGTCCGCAGCAGAGGTCTGTGGGACCGTTTGTGGTGATCGGCGGCCCATGTCGCGCAGACTCCGAAAGCAGCAAAAACCAGGACTGTGCTGATGAACCCACTCCGCGTGCCGGAGAACGCTCCGCGGGTGAGGCCGTCCGCGACCTCGGTCCGGTGAACGGCGCCAGTCAGCCGTAATGCGGGCCGAGTAGCGTAAGCTCCGCTACCGACCACCGACAACTCGCCGGCCAGGGCCAAGGACAACATGCCGGCAGAAAGACCCGCCAACAACCCCGCTGCGAGGGCTGTGGTGCGGTCGTCCGGGCGGGTGCCGGCGACGGTAAACCATCCTACCCCGGAGATGACCAGGTACACACCGAGGATTGCGGCTTCGCCGCGAAGCCACGCCGGGAGCAGAGCCGAAGCGACGCCAAACCCTAACCCGACGAACGCCCCGACCCCGGCCGTGCGAGCGATCGCACCGGCGTTCCGCCGAACCCACCGCCACGCCTGTGCCGCCTGGGACAACGGCCGGACCGTCAGCGGCTCGCCGGCCAGCCACCGGTCCAGCTCGTCCGCCAGGGCCGCGGCCGATTCGTAACGCTTCCCCGGGTCCTTCTCCAGGCACTTCAGGGCGACCAGCGCCAGGTCCGGGTCGGCCTTCGGGTTCACCGCCCGCGGGTCGGCCGGCGGGTCGTTCATCACCCGCATCAGGGTGGCCATCACCGTCGGCTCGCGGAACGGGGGCCGGCCGGTCAGCACCTCGTACAGGATCGCCCCGAGCGAGTACACGTCCGCGGCGACGGTCACCCCGTTCTCGCCCCGGGCCTGCTCCGGCGGCATGTAGCTCGGGCTGCCCACCGCCACACCCGTCTGGGTCAGCCGGGCGTCTTCCCCGCCGGCCCGCTTGGCGATTCCGAAGTCGGTGACGTAGGGCGTGCCGTCGGCGTCGAGCAGGACGTTGGCCGGCTTCAGGTCGCGGTGCAGGACGCCCCGCTGGTGGGCGAAGTGGACGGCCTGACAGACCCGGACGACGGGTTGCAGCGTGTCGCGGAACCGGCCCGGGTCGGCGGGGCGGAGCCGGTCGGCCAGGCTCCCGCCGGCGACCAGCTTCATCGAGAAGTACGGCTGTCCCTCGTGTTCCCCGACTTCGTAGATCGGCAGGACGTTCGGGTGGTCGAGGTTGGCCGCCGCCTCGGCCTCCAGCCGGAACCGCTGGACCTCGGCCGGCCCGGCCAGCCCGCCGGACGGGATCATCTTGACCGCGACCGGGCGGTTGAGCGACACCTGCCGGGCCCGGAACACCACCCCCATCCCGCCCCGGGCGACCTCCTCCAACAGCTCGTAGTCGCCGAAATAGCGGATGACGGGTTGGCCGGTGGCCGACGGGCCGGTGTCCGAGGTGGGCTTGACGACGGTTGCGGCCGGGGTCTCGGACGGCCGGGGCACGGTCCGGCCCGGGTCGTCTTCGGTCATGGGCGGGACCCCGGGGGGTCGGCCCGATTATCCTCGACCTGCACCCGCCCGTCAACCGCCCCGACTCACGGGTAGTGGTACAGTTTGAGGTTTTCGCACCCCATTTCCCGAGGGAATTGACGGCGCTTTTCTTCAAACTGTACCACTACCGACTCACGGCATCTGAGCCCGGGCCGCGCCGCCCAGGACCGCTTGCCGCCAGGCGGAGTCGAGGGCCGCCGGGTCGGCGAGGCCGTACTCTTGCTGCAACGCCCGCGGCACCCCGTACCGCTGGGCGTCCCGCAGGAACAGCACGAACGTCCGCTCCCCCTTCAGCTTCACCAGGTACTCGACCAGCGACACGCTGCCGCAGTAGAACCCGGTGATCTTCCCGGCCGGCGGGAAGTCGGCCAGCCCCAGCAGGGCCGGGACCGCGAACGCCTCGCCGGCCGCCGCGCACTCCGGCAGCTTCCGGGTGTACCGCCCGACCTCGTCGGCCGGCCCGGACAGCACCGCCATCCCGACCTCGGCCCACTTCGGCGGCGGGGTGTACGGGAACAGGTCGGCCAGGACGACGTGGGTGAGTTCCCGCGGCAGGGCGACCTCGGCCAGCGCCGGGTCGTCGGCCCGCAGGTCGATCCGCCGCTCGGCCGCCGCCGCGTTGGCCAGCTTGACCGTCGCGTGCCCGGTCCCGGCGGCCGGCTTGCCGGTCATCCGGGCGTAGCACTCGGCCGACGGGTGCAGCACCACCTCGCACTTCGGCGACCAGGCCCCGGCCGGCGGCCCCGACCACCGGGCGAAGATGGCGGTCCGCTTCGCCTCGGCCGCCGTCGCCACGGCTTCGGCCGCCGCCCGGTCGCCGCTGAACCGCACCCGGAAGCTGGCCGTTTCCACTACCTGCCAGTCGGACGTGCCGTCCGGAACAGGGGGCTTACGCCCCCCGCTCGCCTGGGCCTTGAGCCGGGCGACCGCCAGCACCTGCTGGCCGACCTGCTGGAGCTTGGCGTTGGCCGGGGCCAGCTTCAGCGCCGCGGCCACGTCGTCCGCCGCGGTCGCGGCCGCCGCCGGGTCGCACCCCGGCCGGTTGACCGCGTCGGCCGCCAGCTTCACCCGGCAGTACGCCCACAGCACGGCGTCGTCGCCGGCCGCCGACCCGGCCGCGAACCGGGTCGCCGCCTCGGCGTACTTCCCGGCCTTGAACAGTGCCCTGGCTTCGGGGAGCGGGTCGGCCTCCGCCGGGGCGGCCGGCACGACGGCCGCCACCGGCACCGTCGGCGAGCCGCCGAGCAGGTCGAGCTTCCGCTTGTA
>JAIEQN010000494.1 GCA_019747685.1 Gemmataceae bacterium | reverse complement strand
CGGACCAGGAAGTCGGGCAGGGCCTGGGCCGACAGGGCCTCGGCCGCGTACACCAGGAACCGGTCGTGGACATCCTCCCATACAGCCGGGTGTTCGAGGTACGGGTTCATCCCCGGGAACGGCGACGGCATGTTGACTCCTCCACCCGGCCCACGGCTATCATACCCGCCCGTTACGGTGGTCGCCGCTTGACGCCTCGGACGGCCTCGGCGGTGAGCGGGTCGTCCGGCCAACTGTGCTTCGGGTAGCGGCCCCGCAGCTCCTTCCGGACCACCGGGTAGCCGTTCTTCCAGAAGCTGGCCAGGTCGTCCGTCACCTGCTGCGGCCGGCCGTTCGGGGCGAGCAGGTGCAACAGCACCTTCACCCGCCCGCCCCCGACCCGGGGCGTTTCGGCCAGCCCGAACAGCTCCTGGATGCGGGCCGCCAGTACCGGCGGCCGGCCCTCCGCGTACTCCAAGCGGATGTGGCTGCCGCTCGGCACCTCCAGCCGGTCCGGGGCCTCGCGGTCGAGCGCCTGCGTTTGCTGGTAGGTCAACTGCCCCCGCATCAGGTCGAGCCACGGGCCGTTGCGAATCTCCCCCAGCGACCGCCGGCCGCGGGCCAGGTGTTCGAGCAGCTCGCCCAAATCGGCCGCGTCGAACGCCGGCAAGCCGAGGTCCGGCAGCCAGGCCCGCAGGCACCGTACCCGCGTCCGGAACCGCCCGGCCTCCCCATCCGCCGGCGGCAACACCTTGTCCAGGCGTTCCGCCGCGGCCGCCGCCAGTACCCGGGCGGCCTCGGCCTCGTCGGCGATGTGGCCGTGGGTTTCGTCCAACACGAGGTCGTCGAACCGCGTCCGCTTCCGAGCTGCGAGTCGTTCGGTCTGGTCGTCGAAGGTGACTTCGACCCGGCTCGTGACCCGCTCGGCCGGCAGCCAGTCGCGTTCGACCCCGGACGCCAGCCGGACGAACGAGTCCACCCCGCCGGCGTCGACATCGACGCAGACGAACAACTCGGCCTCGGTCACGCCGCTCGACGGTGCGAGCTTCACACCCCGCCCGCCGACGGTGACGGCCTTCGACGAGCCGGGTTCGCGCCGCCGGGCCAGCCGGTCCGGGTAGGCCGCGAACAGGGCGCGGAGCAGCGCTTCGTCGTGATCCTGGCGAGCCGGGAGCGTGAGCGACCGGAGCGGAGAAACCTCCCCTCGCTCACGCTCGGGGCTCGCCAGGAGGCGAAGCAGTTGGTCCCGGGCCTCCAGCACCGCGAACGCCCCGCCGCGGTGGAGCGTGCCGACGGGCGATGTCAGCCGCTTCAACCGCTCGAACGCCTCCAGGGCTTCGACCCGATCCAGCACGTCGGAGCGGGTCGGGACCACCCCGCCCGGCCGGCCGGCTTCGCGGTCGAACGGGTCGCGGTCGGAGAGCAGCGCCGCCGCCAGCGCCGCTCGGTCGGGGACGCCGAGCCGCCGGCCTTCGAGCAACAGCCGGCCGAGCCGCGGGTGGACCGGCAGCCGGGCCGCCGCCTGTCCCAGATCGGTCAGCTTTCCGCCGCGGAGCAGGTCGAGCTGGTCGAGTAGCCGCAGGGCCTGGTGGACCGCCTCCGGCCGGGGCGGGTCGAGCCACGGGAAGCCGGCCGGGTCCTCGCCCAGGGCCAACAGGTGCAGCACCGCCCCGGCCACGTCCACCCGGCGGATTTCCGGGTCGGCCTGCTCCGGCCGGGCCCGGTGCCCGACCTCGTCCCACAGCCGGACGCACGCCCCGGGCTGGGTCCGCCCGGCCCGCCCGGCCCGCTGGTCGGCCGACGCCCGGGAGATCGGCACCAGCCGCAGCCGGTCCATCCCGACCGAGGGGTCGAACTCCAGTTGCCGGGCCAGCCCGCTATCGACCACCGCCGTCACGCCCTCGACCGTCACCGACGTTTCGGCCACGTTGGTGGCCAGCACCACCTTCCGCCGGTCGAGCCGCTGCAACGCCCGGTCCTGCTGCTCGGGCGGCAGGTCGCCGTGCAACGGCAGGACGGCCACGCCGGCGAGGTCGCCGAGTTCGGCGGCCGTCTGGCGGATTTCCCGCAGCCCGGGGAGGAAGGCGAGGACATCGCCGGGCGTTTCGCCCAGAACTTGCCGGACCGCGTCGGCCGTGGCTTGGGGTACGGGCGTGTCGCGCCGCGGGCGGTATGTGACATCCACCGGGAACGACCGGCCGGGGCTGTCCACCACCGGGCAGCCGCCGAGGTAGGCCGCCACCGGCCCGGGGTCGATGGTGGCCGACATGACCACCGCCAGCAAGTCCGGGCGGACGTTCTCCCGGACCAGCTTGACCATCCCGAGGGCCAGGTCGCTATCCAGGCCGCGCTCGTGGAACTCGTCGAAGACGAGGCCGGCGATGCCGTCGAGGAACGGGTTGTCGTGGAGCAGCCGCAGGAGGATGCCGGGGGTGACGACCAGCACCCGGGTCCGCGGCCCGGCCTTGCGGTCGAACCGGACCTGGTAGCCGTACACGTCGCCGAGCGGGGTGCCGTGTTCGGCGGCCATCCGCCGGGCCGCCGCCCGGGCCGCCACCCGCCGGGGTTCGAGCATCACCACCGTGCCGGTTCCGGCGATGCCGCTTTCCACCAGCGCCGGCGGCACCCGGGTGGTCTTCCCGGCCCCGGTCGGTGCCCGGAGGACCGCGGCCCGGTGGTCGCGGACGGCGGCGAGGAGGTCCGGCAGGACGGCGTCAATCGGTAATGGTTCGCGGGGCATTGGCGCCCAGGGGTTGTCACCCCTGGCTATTCCCGGTGACCCCTTCGGGGTCGCGGCGGCGGTCGTGTCGCCCCGGAGGGGCGTCCGGCAATAGCCCGGGGTGACGACCCCGGGCCTCCACCGATCACGATACCGGTTCCTTGTACCCCGCTGCCCGACGCGATACATTCATCGCGTCCCCGCCCCGCACCTGAGGTGCCCCGCCGGTGAACCGCCGCTGGTCGCTCGCGGTCCTGGCCGCCGCGGTCGCCCCGCCGGCCGCCGCCCAGGGGCCGGCCGAACTCCGGTACGGGACCGACCCGACCGGCGGGGCCCCGTTCATCTACAAGCCGCCCGGCAGCGGCGGCGACGACCCGTACCTCGGGTTCGAGGTCGAGCTGGCCGACTACCTGGCCAAGAAGCTCGGCCGGACGGCCGTCCCGGTCGACGGGCTGTGGAAGTCGCTCCCCGAGCTGCTGGACAAGCCGCGGGCCGGGGACAAGGGGATCGACATCGTCCTGAACGGGTACGAGGAGCGGGACGACCTGAAGGACAAGTACGCGGCCACCGACCCGTACTACGTCTACCGGCTGGCCCTGATCGCCCGGGCCGACGACCCGGCCAAGGACTGGGCCGACTTCCGCGGCAAGCAAGTCGGCGTCCTCGGCGAATCGCAGGCGGCGGTGTACGCCAAGCGGCTGTTCGGCGAGGACCACGTTTCCGAGAGCGACGACGTGGCCAACGTCGTCGGCCTCGTCCAGCAGAAGCGGCTGGCGGCCACCGTCCAGGACAACCCGGCGGCCGTCCACTTCGTCCGCAACAACCCCGACCTGCGGGTCGTCGGCGACGGCCGCCGGCCGGGGGCCTACGTCGCCTACGCCCGGAAGGACGACCCGGACCTGGTCCGCCGGCTGAACGACGCCATCCGGGACGGGTTCCGGGACGGCACCCTGCCGCGCATCTACCGCAAGTACGGGCTGTGGAACGCCGACCAGGAGGGGCTGGCCCACCGGCTGACCGGGGAGTGGCCGGAGCCGGTGGACCAGGAGGAGGTCGGGGCCGACACCGCCCGCGGCGACATCTGGAAGCTGGCCGGGCAGTTGGTCCACGCCGCCGGGATGACCGTCCTGCTGGCCGTCACCTCGTTCCCGCTGGCGATGGCCGGCGGACTGCTGATCGGGGTCGGGCGGGTGTACGGCCCGCGGTGGCTGGCGGCCCTGCTGGCGGTGTACGTCGAGGTCGTCCGCGGCACCCCGCTGTTGCTCCAGCTCTACGTCATCTTCTACATGCTCCCGAAGGCGGTGCCGTGGCTAGCCCTCGACCCGGTATACGCCGGCATCCTCGGGCTGGCCCTGAACTACGCGGCCTACGAGGCCGAGAACTACCGGGCCGGGCTGCTGAGCATCCCCCGGGGGCAGATGGAGGCGGCCCTGGCCCTGGGGATGACCCCGGCCACGGCCATCCGCCGGGTGGTCGTCCCGCAGGCCGTCCGGGTGGTCATCCCGCCGGTGACGAACGACTTCATCGCCCTGTTCAAGGATACTTCGGTCTGCTCGGTCATCCTCATCACCGAGCTGACCCGGAAGTACAACGAGCTGTACAACTTCAACCGCGACCTGGTGGTCGAGCTGGCCCTCCTGACGGCCGGGCTGTACCTGCTCATGAGTTACCCGCTGTCGGTCCTGGCCCGGCACCTGGAGCGGCGGTACGGCACCGCCGGGGGCCACCGATGATCCGGGTTTCGAACCTGGTCAAGTCGTTCGCCCACCCGGAGACCGGGGCCGAGCACCGGGTCCTCGACGGCGTGTCGGTCGAGTTCGCCCGGGGGCAGGTCGCGGGGATCGTCGGCCCGTCCGGGAGCGGCAAGAGCACCCTCCTGCGGTGCATCACCGGGCTGGAGCGGTTCCAGGCCGGGACGATCGCCGTCGGCGACGCCACCCTCTCCGGCGGCCCGACCCCGCCCCCGACGGATGCCCTGGTCAATCTCCGCCGGCGGGTCGGGATGGTGTTCCAGCAGTTCCACCTGTTCCCCCACATGACGGCCCAGCAGAACGTCATGAGCGGGCCGGTGTACGCCCTGGGCAAGTCCCGGGCCGAGGCCGAGGCGACGGCCCGCAAGCTGCTCGACCGGGTCGGCCTCTTGGACAAGGCCGGCGCCCGGCCGGCCCAACTGTCCGGCGGCCAGCAGCAGCGTGTTGCGATCGCCCGGGCGCTGGCGGTTAACCCGGCGGCGATCCTGTTCGACGAGCCGACCAGCGCCCTCGACCCGCGGATGGCCGCCGAGGTCATGCGGGTGGTCGACGACCTGGCCGACGACGAGGCGTTCCAGGCCACGATGGTGATCGTCAGCCACGACGTGACCGCCCTCCGGCGGGTGATCGACACGGTCGTCGTGCTGGTCGCCGGGAAGGTCGCCTATAGCGGCCCGCCGGACGGGGCGCCGGCGGGGTACTTGGAGTAGGGCGGCCCACGGACGCTGTCCGTGGGCTTGGGGGTGTGACCATGACCGCCGCGACCGCGAGGCAGGTGATCCGCGTCGGGCACAGCCCGGACCCGGACGACGCCTTCATGTTCCACGCCCTGGCGAACGACAAGATTCCCAC
>JAIEQN010000459.1 GCA_019747685.1 Gemmataceae bacterium | reverse complement strand
AGCGGCTTCGGGGCCGGCGGCGTTGGCTTCGGTGGCGGTGCCGGCGGTCGGCGGAGTTGGCCGGCCACCCAACCGAGCGACCGGGACACCAGGCTCGGACGGTCGGCGACCGCCGTTCGGACCGCGGGTCCGGCCGGCCGCGGCTCCGGGGCGACGGGCAGGACTTCTGGGAGCGGCACCGGCAGCGGGGCCAGGGCGAACGACCCGCCGGCCGCGGCGTCAAACCCGAGCGGGACCGCTGTGGGAACGGTGTACTCGACCACCGCCGCCAGCGAGCGGAACGATGCCGCCGGGACGGAGAAGATTGCCGGCCGACCCTCAGAACCTCGTTCGACCCATGTGACCCGGCCCGGGCCGAGGTCGAAGAGGCGGCCGAGCACGTTCGGCCGGACCGTCGGCCGGAGGTCGTACCCGGCGGGTAGGAACAGCCCGGCCGCCCGGGGGTGGGGCCAGTAGCCGGGGTCGGCGACCGGGACCGGGGCCGACTCCCGCCCGGCCGCCCGGCGGACCACCACCCGGCCGCCGCATTCGGCCACGTCGAGGCCGCGTAGCTCCCGCTCGCCCGCCGCCCGGCAGAAGTCGCGGAACGGCCCGTCGGCCCCGACCGGCCACACCCACAGCGACTCGCGGCCGGTCGGGGCCGGCGCGAGGGCGAGCGGTTGCCGGATGAACGCGGGACGGCTCGCGGGCGGGGCGGGAAGTGGCCGACCGGTGATCGGGTAATCAGGCTCTGCCGGGGAGGGTGGCGGCTCGTTGTACGACGTGATGTCACGCGGCGGGCGCACGAGCAGACACCCGCCCGGCGGTGGTACGAGTAGGTGTGGCAGGTCGTGTTCCCACCCGGCCGCAACCCAGACGCCGGGGGCGGCTTCGGCGAACG
This sequence comes from Gemmataceae bacterium, assembly GCA_019747685.1. Lineage (GTDB taxonomy): Bacteria > Planctomycetota > Planctomycetia > Gemmatales > Gemmataceae > Urbifossiella. The sequence continues at coordinate 4,405 of JAIEQN010000459.1, read as the reverse complement.
CCTCGGTGTCGGGGTCGTCCGGCGGCAGGGGTGTCGTGAGCCAGGCCCGGGCCGATTCATCGCCGGGTACAAGCCCGACGCCGACCCGGGCGGTCGACCGCCGACGGACGGACCTTGCAACCGCGGCAAGCCGAAGTGCCGGGAGTTCGAGCAGGACCAAGCCGGCCGGGCGGTTCGCCGACGGCCGGAGCGGGACGAGTTCGGCCCAGGACCGGACGGCCTCGGTGAACGGCTCCTCCGTCGGCCGCTCGCGGACGCCGACCCGGGCCAGGGCGTCGAGGACCGGGTGGGGCAGGGGGGCGGCCGGCTCGACCCAGACCCGGCCGGCCGCGTCGACCCGCGCCCGGGCCGGCGACGCGGCGACGGCCGGCGGGACCAGCCCGCCGGCCAGCACCCGCCGCAAGAGGTCCGCACTCGGGAAGAACAGGGCGGCCATCCCCGGACCTCGGGCCGGCTAGTGGGCGTGTCGGTCGGCCTGCCCCCGCAGGGCGGCCATGTCGGCGTGGACCCGCCGGCGGACGACGTACTCGTCCTCGTCCAACCACCGCCGGGCGGTCGGCCCGAGGGCGAAGTCGTCGCTCACCAGGGCCAGCACCACCTCCTCGACCAGCCCGAGCCGGAGCCGGGAGTAGACCGGCGACCCGGTCCAGACGTTCTCCACCGCCGCCGGGTCCATCCGGCCGAACAGCTCGGCGATCCGCGGCAGGGCGGCGTCCGCCCGCCCGTGCCCGATGGCCGCGACGTAGGCCCGGGCGACGGCCGTGTAGTCCTTCGGCGGGAACTTCGGACGGTCCTTGCCGAGCAGGTCGTCCCGGGCGGCCGCCAGGATCGGGCCGGCCCGGCCGTCCAGCCCGAACGTCAGCCACCCGGCCGCCAGGGTGAGCAGCACCTGGAGGGCGTCGGCCCACTCCTCCGGCTTGCGGCCGGCGTACTGCCGCCGCAGGGCCGGCAGGTCGGCCCCGCCCAGCACCTCCGTGCGGATGCGGGTCAGCAGCCCGTCGATCTCGTCCCGCAACCCGAGCTTGCGGAGGGTCCTGAGGGTCCGCCCGGCGACCACGTTGACCAGCGTGAACCGCCCGGCCTCGGGCTTGGCCCGGAGAAGCCGGGCGAACTGGTCGACCACCTTCTGGACGGCCTCCCCCCGGCCGTAGTGGGCGGCCACGACCAGGGCCCGTTCGATCAACTCCCCCTGCTTCCGGGTGGTGTCGGGGGGGGCCGGCAGGCCGGGGTGCGTGAGCACGGCCGGCACGAGGTCGAGCAGTTCGAGGGCGAACGCCTCCCCGGCCCGGGGGGCCAGCGGGAGGGCCGCGTGGAGGACCTGGAACCGGGCCTCCGCGGGGGCCTTCTCGGCAACCCCCTCGCGGTAAAGCTGCCGGACCCGGGCGGCCAGCCGGGCCGGCTCCCTCACCCCCGGCAGCCCGTGCAACTCCTGCCCGAGCTTGTCGCTGGTGCTGGCGTGGATGACCGCGTAGGCCTCCCGCTTTTCCTCGGCGTCGATGATGTCCGACTCCTGCCGGAGCCGGCTGATGACGTAGTCCGCCGTCCGGTACGGGTTCGACCCGCCGGTCGGGGCGGGCACCCGGCCCTGCTGGGCGACGGCGGCCGCCGCGGCGAGCTGGTCGGGGGCCAGCGGGCCCCCGGCCGGCTTTCCGGCCAGTGCCTCTTCCACCCGCGAACGGAACGCCCCGAACAGGAACCGCCCGGCCACCGACCCGGTGACCGCCTCCCGCCGCTTGTGGTCGGCCCACGCCTTCGGGTCGTCGGCCCCGCCCGGCGGCGGCTGATCCAGCACCCGCCGGGCCTGGTCCAGGAGGTCCCGGGCCGGGTGCGATTCCCCCAGCCGCGCGAGGGCGTAGGCGAAGTACAGGTCGACGTACGGGAGGTTGACCGGGGCCGGCTCGGCCCACGCCCGGACGGTCCGGTGGAGTTCCAGGCACTTCTCCCGGGCGGCCCGCAGCCGGGTCGCGTCCCGGCTGCCGGCGAACCGGAGGAACGCCGGCAGGTCCCGCTCCGGGCTGAGGCCCTCTTGCAGCAGCCGGAGCAGCAGCCGGTCCCGGGCCCGGGCCAGCCCGAGCACGTCCGACCCGGTCAGCCGGGCCAGCCGGACGGCCGCCAGCCAGACCGCCCGCACCGGCAGGGCGGCTTGGTGGGCGTCCAGGTAGGCCTGCACGGCCGGGAGCTTCCCGGCCAGCCAGTCGGGCGGCTTCGGCCGGCCCGCCAGCCACAGGAACGACGCGACCACCGCCCGGGCGTCTTGCAGCGACGGGTGCAGCCGGGCCAGCCGGGCGACGAATTCGGCGGCCGCGACCGGCCCGGTGATGCCTTCGCTCCGGACCCACCGGTCGAGCCAGTCGGCCGGCGGGTCGGGCTCGGTCCACGAGGCGTTCAGCCAGCACAGGGCGGCCTCGGCCGGCTCGCCGACCCCGGCGTTCGCGGCCGCCAGTTCCGGCCACAGGGCCAGCCGGGTCGGGTCGTCGAGCGGGCCGTCCACCTCCAGGAACTTCGCCTCCAGGGCGGCCCGCCGCTCGGCCCACTCGTCCCGCGGCCTCACCTCCTCGGCCTCCGGGACAACCTCCGCCACCACCCGGGCCGGGGCCGTCGGTTTGGCCGGCGGCTTCTTCGCCGGGGCCGGGCGGTCGGCCTTCGGCCCGGCGTCCCGCCCCTTCGCGGCCGGCTCCGGCTTGTCGGCCGGCGGCTTCGGCCCGGCGGCGTCCTTGCACACGAAATGCTCGAAGTCGAACGTCGTCGCCCCGATCCACGCGGCCAGCGGCTCCCGGTTCGACTCGATGACGTAATCGACCCAGTTCGCCAGCGGGCGGAACGCGGCGTCGGGCAGCGACCGCGGGGTGAACCGCCCGCCGTCGCCCGGTTCGAGCCAGACCACCTGGTCCGGGTCGGGGGCGAGGAGGTTCCGGACCGCATCACGCCGGAGCGTGGGGTGCAGCCGCCGGCCGGCGGGTAGGAACAGGTTCGGCAGCTTCCAGAACGGCTTGTACCCGACCGCGTCGTCCAGGGGCAGGGCCGGCGGGGCGAGCTTCGACGGCCGGGTCCGCAACACTACCGCTCGTTCCCCGTCCGGGCGGGTCGCCACGGCGAACGTCAGCCGCTCGACCAGCCGGTCGTCCGCGTCGCGGGCGAGGGCGTCGAGTCGGGCCACCGCGTCACCGAGGAGGACCCAGAACTCGGGCACGTCGGCCGCGTTCCCGGCGGCCAGCCGGAGCGGGACGGCCAGCTTGTCCGGCGGCCCGGCCTCGGCCAGGTGGGTCGGGCGGGCCGGCAGGTCGAACCGGAGTACCTCGTACACGTCCTGGAACGGGGCGTCGTCCAGGAACCGCCAGTCGGCCGGCGGGCGGACGAGGGCGAGCTGCCCGTCGGGCACCTTCACCTGAGCCGCGAGCGGGTGGTCGTACCCGGCCTGGACCCAGACCCGGGTTCCGGTGAACCGTTCGAGGTAGGCCCGGACCCCGGCCGCTGCCGGGTCGAGGGCGCGGAGGAGGGTGTAGTACGGCGGCCCGAGGACGCGGAGCAGGACCCGGTCGTCGGCGTCCGGGGTCGGCCCGGCGAACGCCCGGAACCCCTGCCGGTCGTTACCGAGCCGGAGCATCTCGGTCACGAACGACGGGAGGTCGGCCGGGTCGTCCAGCTCGAACAGCACCGGCGTCTGCGACCCGACCGCCGGCGGCCCGGCGGCCTTGGCCAGCGGCAACACCTCGACCCAGCTCCCGACCTCGCGGACCTCGTCCGACCCGTGCCGCTTCGACCCCTTCACCCCGAGCTTGTCGAGCGTCTTGGCCACCGGCCGCGGCACCGCGCCCCGCGGCTCGACGTACACCCGCCCCTGCGGGTCGGCGCTGACCGCCGCCGGGGCGAGGGTGATCTCGGCCGGGACGAGGCCGCCGGTCAGGGCCAGCCGGACCGTCTCGACATCGGGGAACAGGAGGATCATAACGGGGTGTTCAAAACGGGAGCCGCGGATGAACGCCGAACACGCTGATCAGACGGAATACAGACTGACTTTCTGATCTGCGTACTCCGCGTTCGTCCGCGGTCGCTCCTATTTTCGCTCAGCGCTGGTTCGTGGCCTTCTGCCGCTCGGCCTCGCCCGGCTGGGCGATCGGTTCCTCGGCCTGCCCGGCCGGCTCGCGCTCGATGATGATCTCGCCCATGTCGGCCGGGTCGAGGCCCTTCCCGATCAGCTTCTCGACCAGCGCCCGGTGCATCTGCTCGTGCTCGACCGGCAGGGCGTCCGGGTCGCTGTCGAGCTTGACGATGACGTTCTGCTTGCCCGTGGCCGGGTCCCGCCGGAGCATGATGATCATCTGGGCCATGGCTCAGGCGCCTCCGTTGGCGGCCACGCGGGCTTTCGCCGGCTTCGGGGTCGCGTCGGCGACCGCCGGCACCGCCG
>JAIEQN010000017.1 GCA_019747685.1 Gemmataceae bacterium | reverse complement strand
TTGGTGGCACAGGCCTCCCGGCCTGTGCCACCAAACCGAGGCACCACCGGCGGCGGTCGGGTCACTCCTCGGGCGTCAGGTCGCGGAAGAAGGCCGGCGGGTGGCGGGGGTTGAGGACGGCCCCGAGGACGGTGGCGGTTTCGGTATGGCTGACGACCAGCCGGTTCTGGGGGAGTTCGAGCCGTTCGTAGACCGTCTTGGACACTTCGAGCGGCAGCCAGAGCCCGGGCCGGACCTCCCGGAAGTCGCCGCACGTGACCACCTCGAGCGGGAGCGTGGACGAGAAGCCGTGAAGGAACCGCTCGGTCCGGAGCGGGAGAAAATTCTTCCGGGCGGCCAACCAGAACACGTCGGTCGTCACCACGCCGCGTCGCCCGGTCAGATCGCACCGGACGACCACGCACGGCTCGCCCGCGAGCGTGGCGGCGTCCATCACCCACCCGGCCCGGGTGTACCCCTCGAACATCCCGCGGCGGCCGGGGGACCGCTCCCACGCCGCCCCGCCGGCAAGCGAGATCGAAAGCGGGAACCGCTCGGCGTGCGAACCGGACGCCCACAGGTGGGGGAAGTACGCCTCCTTCGGCGCGGGTCGGAGGGGGCCCACGGCCTCGGTTCCGTCAGTCCGGCGCACCCGGGTCGTGGTCCCGTCGTGTGCGACGGCGTGTGAATAACGATCCGGCTCACCGATTCCGGTATCGGACCGCCCGGCGGTGGTGACCCGGTACATCCCCCGCTGCCGGACGAAGCGGACGGTCGTGACCGACTCCATGACGAGCGACACCTCGCCATCGGCCGGCGCCGGGTTAGCCGGGCGGCGGGCGGCGAGGACGGCGTCGGCTTCGGGGCGTCGGTACACCGATCGGTAGGTGACATCGAGGTCGTGGTACAGGGCCTCGTTCTTCTCCACCGCAGCGGCAACCAGCGCCTCGGCCGGCGGAAGGGCGAGGGCCGCGGCGGTGACGATCGCGGGGACCATGCGGGTCTCCGGGTGAGGGGCGGCCTCCGGCGTAACGGTTCCGAACCGGCGGTGTGAGCGGGAGGGCGGGTGTTACGGCCCATCGACCGCCCACCCCTGGCCGAACGGGGCGGCCGGGTCGGGCTCGGCGAGCAGCCGCCGGCCGTCGAGCAGCCCGCCGCGGAGGCCGAGGACCAGCGGCAGGGCCAACCGCCCGCCGTCCCGGGTGAACTTGGCGACCACCCGGACATCCAGCCGCCCGCCGGACAGGTCGGCGAGGTGGAGGGCCATCTCCCCGAGATCGAACGGGTACGTCCCGCCGCCGATGGCGAGCGTCCTGTGAGCCGCCGGCGTCGCCGGGGCGAACGGGAGCGGGGTCATGACCCCGGGCCGGAGGTGCTGCCAGAGTTTCTGGCCGATGACGGTCAGGGGCGCCCCGGTATCGATCACCGCCTTGACCACGGTAAAGCCTGCCGCGCCCGGACCGGGGTGGAGTTGCAGGAGCATGTCCGCGTAGGCGATGAGCCGCAACCCGCGGATCGTCCCGACCGCTCCGCCCGGGCGGACGAACCGGTGGACGACGGGCGGGTCAACCGGGTCGAGGTACAGCCGGAGCGGTGCCACAGTCGGCCCCGGGGCTACAGGTCGCGGAGCGGGACCCAGAACGCTACCAGCCGGCTTCCCTCCAGCCCGGCCTCGGTGACCACCCGGCGGTACAGGTCGTAGTAATCGGCGCCGTACCCGAGGATGCGGCCCTCGACGGCGATGACGTAGTCGCCGACCGCCGGGTCGATCCCGTTCGTGCCGACTTGGGCCTCGGCCCAGTTGAGCAGGTGGACGCGGGCCAGGAACTCCTCGTGCGACAGCTCGGGTGCTTCGGGGAGGTTCGGGTCGGGCGGGCCGGTCACCCGGAGCCAGTCCGGGTCCGATTCGTCGGACCGGTCTGCCGGGTCGGCGGGCGGGTCGGGGGCGGTGTCGGGCGCGATCGGGTCGTCGGACATGGCGGCACCTCCTCGCCCCATCATCGCACGCCGGGGCGGCAGATGCCAAGAGGCCGTCAGCGGCCCAGAAGCCGGGCCAGGGTGCCGGTCAGCCCGGACCGGGGGCGGGCCGGCGGGGGTGCCGCGGCCGCCGGCCGGTCGAGCGGCAGCCCCAGCCCCACCCACTCGGCCACCGGCACCCACGGCCGCAGCGCCCACACCACCTCGGCGGCCGTCTGGAACCGGCCCGGCGGGTCCTTCGCCCCCAGCTTCTGCACCAGCCGGTCCAGCCCCGGCGGGACGCCCGCCCGGGCCGCCGACGGGGCCGGCACCCCCCGCAACTGGCGGGCGGTCATCGCTTCCGCCGCCGACCCGAGGAACGGCACCCGGCCGGTCAACAGGAAGTACGCCGTCGACCCCAGCCCGTACACGTCCGACCGGGCGTCCAGCCCGCACCCCCAGGCCTGCTCCGGCGGGACGTGGGCGATCTCGGCCGCGTACTCCGGCAGGTGCAGCCGGCGGGTCGCCCGGCCCCACGGGTTGTCCAGGAGGTGGGTCAGCCCGAGGTCGAGCAGCTTCACCCGCCCGTCCGGCAACAGGGCGAGGTTCTGCGGCTTCACGTCCCGGTGGACCAGCCCGGCGGCGTGGGCGGCGGCCAGCCCGGCGGCCGCCTGGGCGACCACCCGGGCGGCCCGCCCCGGCGGCAGCGGCCCGCCGTCGGCCACCACCCGGTCCAGGGTCGGGGCGGCGACGTGCTCGGTCACCACGTAGTTGGTGTTCCGGGCCAGCCCCAGGTCGAGCACCCGGGCGACGGCCGCGTGGCCGACCTTGGCGGCCGCCCGGACCTCGGCCAGGAACGGCCGGTAGACCGTCCCGTCGGCCACCCGGTCGGTCGGCAACACCTTCAGGGCGACCGTCTGCCCGGTCCCGGCGTCGTCGGCCAAAAACGTCATCCCGACCCGGTCCTCCCGCACCCCCTCCCGGATGGTGTACCGGCCGAGCCGGAACCCGTTCGTCCGCCCGGCCAGGAGCTGCATCGCCTGGAACCGGGTGAGCAACTTCTTGCGGACCAGGAAGGTGGCGAGCTGGAGCGGCTCGGCGGCGGCCACCTGGGCCGGGTCGTACCCGGAGAGGACCCCGAACAGGTCGTCGGGGGTCAGCAGCTCGCTGCGGAGGACGGCCCGAAGGAACGGCGAGGGGGGGAGGTGCAGCCGGGTGATGGTGGCCACGACTGGCCTCGGAATTGCAAGGAGTATGCGTCCGGCGGCCCGGGGTTCTTCTCGGAGCATAGCACACGCGGCCCGCCCGCGGCCCACGTCACCCGGTCGGATGGAACGGACGGCCCGTGTTGGGGTTGGGAATGTTCGGGCGGATTATTAAAGTTTCCGAAGAAATCCCGTCCGGCCTTGACGATCACCCCCGGACGGGCGAAGACCTAGAGTGCAGCCATTTCCCGGCGGTGACGCCGCGCTGCACTTCCTTCTCCCGACGGGCATAGCCCGGGTGGTTTTCATGATCCGCCGTCGCGGCTTTACGCTGATCGAGCTGTTGGTGGTGATCGCGATCATCGCGATCCTGATCGGGCTGCTCCTGCCGGCCGTCCAGAAGGTCCGGGAGGCCGCCGCCCGGGCCCAGTCGTCGAACAACCTGAAGCAGATCGGGCTGGCCCTGCACAACTGCGAGAGCGCCTACGGGCGGATGCCGGTGACCATCGGCACCTTCCCGAACGGGACCTGGGACCAGGAGGGCCGGCCGGCCAAGTACGGGACGATCCACCACTTCCTGCTGCCGTACATCGAGCAGGACGCGGTGTACAAGGCGTCGTACAACCGGTCGTGGCGGTTCTCGTCGGCCGGCGGGATGGCCGACCCGGCGATCAAGACGTACCTGTCCCCGCTCGACTTCACCGTCCCGGCCGAGGGGAAGGCGGACGACTGGCACCCGAGCGACCCGGAGAAGCGGGGCCACTGCTCGTACCACGCCAACTGGCACGCCTTCGGCGGGGGGTGGGGGGAGGACTGGCAGATCGGCGGGAAGGCCCGGCTGGTCAGCAGCTTCCCGGACGGGACCTCGAACGTGATCGGGTTCTTCGAGCGGTACGCCCGGTGCGGCAACGGGACGGCCACCGGGGACTGGAACTCGAACATCTACGCCAGCCGGATGTGGGCCGAGGACGGCCCGAACCCCGGGCCGATCGCCCAGCGGTACGACGAGGGCGACATCAACGTGTACATCCGCCGGTGGCTCGGGCCGGTCTGGTGGATCGCCCTGAAGGGCGGGTACGACCCCGGGGCCGGGGTGCCCAAGCCCCGGGACTACCCGATCGACCCGGCCACCGGGCTGTCGGTGTACATGACCGCCATCCAGCAGAAGCCGACGGTCCAGCAGTGCGAGCCGAGCCGGCTCCAGGCCATGTCCCCCGGCGGGATGCTGGTGGTGATGATGGACGGGAGCGTCCGGAGCGTCAACTCCGGGGTCAGCACCCACACCCTGGCCAAGGCCCTGGTGGCCGACGACGGCCTGGTGCTCGGCGGCGACTGGTAACTCGAGAGCGGGCAGTGGGCAGCCGGCGGCGGGCAGTCGAAACCACCGGCCGTACTGCCCACCGCCGGCCGCCCACCGCCGAACCCCACCGCGGAACCTCACCCATGTGGAAGCTGAGTGCGGCCGCCCTGTGCGGCCTGGTGGCGGCCCTGGCCGGGTGCTCGAAGTCCGGGGCGTCGTCCACCGTGACCGGCAGGGTCCTGTACAAGGGCGAGCCGGTCAAGGCCGGGATCGTCTACTTCAAGTCCGACCAGGGCGAGTACTACGCCCAGCTCCGGGACAACGGGACGTACACGTTCAACAACCTGCCGACCGGCACGTTCACCGTGGTGGTCGACAACGAGACCTGGAACCCCGAGCAGAAGCAGCAGGACTACGTCAAGTCGAAGGCCGGCAAGAAGATCTCGGCCGGGATGGCCAAGGGGTTCAGCGAGTACGACAAGATGGTCGGCGGCGGGGCGATGGCCGGCAAGGGCGGGGCGGCCGAGGACACCACCACCGGCCCGTCCAAGGAGGTCAAGGAGGAGCTGACCCGGCTGTACGTCAAGCTCCCCAAGAAGTACAGCCACCCGAAAACCAGCGGGCTGTCCTACACCGTCGTCGGCGGCGAGCAGACCAAGGACTTCGAGCTGACCGACTGACCTGGTCCCCGCGCACAGGCCGGGAGGCCTGTGCCACCGAGAAGAGTTGGTGGCACAGGCCTCCCGGCCTGTGCCACCGAGAAGAGGTGGTGGCACAGGCCTCCCGGCCTGTGCCACCGAGAAGAGGTGGTGGCACAGGCCTCCCGGCCTGTGCCACCGAGAAG
>JAIEQN010000808.1 GCA_019747685.1 Gemmataceae bacterium | reverse complement strand
TCTGGCGGAGGCACCGGTCGGTCGGGCGGCGGGCGGGTCCGGCGGGCCGGCCCCCGGCCGGGCGGCCGATTTTCCCCCCGCCCCGCCCTGCCGGTGTGATACCGGAATAAAGAACCGCCGGTCCCCCCGCACCCGCCGCCGGGGTCGGCCCCTCGAAACACCACAGGCCGCCCGCCGACCCGCGGCCGTCCGGACCCCGCGCAGCTCCCAGGAGTGGACCATATGACCCGCCGGACCCGCCTGTCCGTCGCCCGGCTCGAGGACCGCACGACCCCGGTTCTCGGCGGGTTCGACGTGCCGTTCGCGGCCGACACCGACGCCCCGCTCGGGGCGACCAACCTGACCGGGGTGGTGGACTACCAGAGCATCGACCCGGCGACCGGGCAGGCGGTCGCGTTCTGCTCCGGGGCCCTGGTCGATGTCGGCGGGAGCGTGGCCGGGGGGAGCCGGTTCGTCCTGACCGCCGCCCACTGCGACCCGAAGGTCGGCGACCGGGTGGTGTTCAACACCCGGCTGGCCGACGGGTCGCTCCAGCGGATCGAGATCCCGGTGGTGGACGTGTACGTCCACCCGGACTGGACCGGGAACACCGGGGACCTCACCGGGGACATCGCCCTGGTCGCCCTGGCCGCGGCCGCCCCGGTCGGGACGGCCGCCTACCCGCTGTACACCGCCGCCGACGCCGGGGCCCGGCCGGAGGTCGGGCAGACGTTCTTCATCGGCGGGTACGGGCTGTCCGGGACCGGGACCAGCGGCCAGGCGACCAACTTCGAGCTCCAGCGGCTGACGGTGAACGCGACCGGCGGGTCGTTCCGGATCGTCCTCCCGGCGAACGACCTCGGGTTCACCCCCGGGCAGAGCGTGGCCCTGCCGTACAACGCCACCCCGGAGCAGGTCCGGGACGCCCTGCTCGGGCTCGGGATCGGGACGGCGGCGGCCCCGCCCGGAGTGCTCCGCCCGGTCGCCGGGCCGTTCGCCGAGAACTCGTACGAGGTCGAGTTCCCGTACCTCGCCAACTTCCCCCGGCTCGGGGCGGTCAGCGACCCGGGCAACCCGCTGGTCAACGGCGGGAACCTCGGGTCGGCCGGGTTCACCACCCTGATCAACGGGGCCATCGACCCGGAGTTCCAGCGGCTGCGGGTGACGGCCACCGGCGGGACGTTCCGGCTCGGGGCCCTCGGCGGGCAGACCAACCCGCTCCCGTTCAACGCCACCGCCGCCGACATCCAGACGGCCCTGGAGACGATCCCCGGGGTCGGGGAGGTGACGGTCCGGTTCGTCGACGCCGGGCCGGCCGCCGGGTCGTTCGAGGTGTCGTTCGACTCGTTCGGCACGGACATCGACCTGATGACCGTCGACACCTCCGGGCTGACCGGCGGGACGGCCGTGGCCAGCACGATCATCGACGGCGGCAACCGGGTCCTCCGGGCCGGCCGGAACACCTACGACCGGGTCGACCTGAACACCCTGGTGTCCGACTTCGACCGGAACGGGACGGACTCGTTCGAGGGCCAGGGCGACTCCGGCGGCGCCGGGCTGGTCGACACCGGCGGGGGCCGGCTGGCGATCGCCTCGGTCGTGTCCCAGGGCGGGTTCGTGTACGGCGACCCGGAGTACAACACCCGGGTGTCCCGGTACGCCACCGACGTGCTGGCCTTCGCCAACCGGCCCGGGTACGCCCTGACGGTGGACACCAACTACCAGGTGGCCGGCAACGACACCCGCCCGGACCGGTTCCGGGTCACCCAGGCCGGGGACCAGGTCCAGGTGTACGTCACCGACGGGCTGACCGGGGCCGAGCGGCTGTACTTCGCCGACAAGGCGTCCCAGCTCGCGTCCGTCGTCCTCCGCGGGTCGGCCGACCCCGACACGTTCACGATCGAGCCGGGGGTGACGGTGGTGGTCCGGGTCGAGGGGGGCGGGCGGGACGACACCCTGGTCGCCCCGGACCGGGCCGCCACCTACACCGTCACCGGGGCGGACACCGGGACTGCGGAGACCGCGGCCGCCGACTTCACCTTCGCCGGGGTGGCGAGCATCGTCGCCGGCAACCAGGCCGACACCTTCCGGTTCCTCCCGGGGGCGAGCTTCTCCGGGTCGGTCGACGCCCGGGGCGGGGCCGACACCCTCGACCTGTCCCAGTACACCGCCGGGGCCGCCGTCCAGGTGATCGGCCCCGGGTCGGTCGACGGGTTCGACCTGTCGTCCGCCACCGGCGGGGCGGTCCTGGCCACCGGGCTGCGGAACTTCAACGCCGTGGCCGGCGGCAAGTTCGTCGGCGGGGACGCCCTGACCGGGCCGGCCTCGGGCGGCACCTACACGATCGACGGGGCGACCGGGACGTTCACCGACGCCGGCACCGGCCGGACCCTCGCCCTCAGCTTCTTCGAGGGCCTGACCGGCGGGGCCGGGGCCGACACGTTCAACATCCGGTCCACCACCGGGGCGTTCACGGTCGACGGCGGGGCCGGGGACGACGTGATCGACGTGGGCGGGGCCCAGACGGCCGACGGGGCGATCGGCGGCGACCTGACGTTCTTCGGCGGGCTGGGCAGCGACTCGGTCCGGGTGGCCGGGCTGGCCGGGGCCGACAACGTCACCGCCCGGCTGACCGGGCCGGGGACGGGGGACTTCGCCGGGCTCCCGTTCGGGGTCTCCTTCGACGGGGTCGAGCTGGCCACCTTCGACGGGGCCGGCGGGAGCAACGCGGTGAACGTGGCCGACGCCACCGGGATCGCCTGGGGGACCCCGGCCGACCCGGCCGGGGGCGTCGTCTACTCCCCGACCGGGGCGACCGCCGGGATCGTCCGGATCGGCACCGCCGGGCGGATCGGGGTGGCCGGGGTGACGGCCGGGCTGACCGTCACCGGCGACCCGGACGCCGACGGGGCGAAGGACGTGCTGGCCGTCACCGGGACCAGCGGGGCCGGGCTGCGGACGGCGTTCGGCGAGCACGAGCTGGCCGACGGCCGGGACCGGGTGACGGCCGGCGGCACCGGGGTCCAGGTCGAGAGCCTGTCCGCCGGGCCGCTCCTCGGCGTGACCTACGGCCTCGGGGCCGACGGGACCCCGGCGTTCGACACCGTGTACGTGGCCACCGGGAGCGAGCGGACGGCCGACGGGGACGTGGTGGTGGTTAGCCCGACGACGGCGGTGAACCTGGTGGTCGACGGCCAGGGGCCGACCGCCGGGTCCCGGCCGGGCGACCGGGTGTCGATCGCCGGCGGGGCCGGGGGGACGGCCGAGCTGGTGTCCGACCCCGGGTTCGGCCCGCCCCAGGTCCGGTTCACCCAGTCCGGGACGGCCGCCTCGGTCGGGCTGCTCGGGTTCGAGTCCGGCCAGCCGGCGGTGGCCGGGCTGGGGATGCTGGCGGTCGGGTCGGACGCCGGCCCGGAGTCGGTCGTCCGGGTGTACGACCGGGTGTCCGGGACCCTGCGGTACCAGATCACCCCGTTCCCCGGGTTCAACGGCGGGGTGTCGGTGGCCAGCGGGGACGTGACCGGGGACGGGATCGCCGACCTGGTGGTCGGGGCCGGCCCGTCCGGCGGCCCGCGGGTCGCGGTGTTCAACGGGCTGGACGGCAGCCCGATCTACGACTTCTTCGGGTACGAGGCGTCGTTCCGGGGCGGGGTGAACGTGTCGGCCGCCGACTTCAACGCCGACGGGGTGGCCGACCTCGTCCTCGGGACCGGGGTGGGAGGCGGCCCGCGGGTCCGCATCCTCAGCGGCCGGGACCTGTCCCCGATCCGGAACGTGTTCGTGTTCAACCGGGACTTCCGGGGCGGGGTGAACGTGGCCGCCGGGGACGTGACCGGGGACGGCACCCCGGACCTGGTGAACAGCACCGGGGCCGGGGGCGGGCCGCGGGCGGTCGTCCTGGACGGCCGGAACCTGAACTCGGTGGCCAGCTTCTTCGTCTTCGACCCGACCTCCCGGGCCGGGTTCACCGCCGCCGCCGGGGACGTGAACGGGGACGGGTTCGCCGACATCATCGCCGGGTCCGGGGCCGGCGAGCCGGCCCGGGTCCGGGTGTTCAGCGGGCTCAACCGGTCGGTCCTGGCCGACTTCTTCCTGAACGACCCGTTTACCCCGGGCGAGGTCGGCAACGCCAGCACCGCCGGCGTCCGGGTGGCCACCGCCGACGCCAACGGGGACGGGATCACCGACGTGATCACCTCCCAGGGCCCCGGGTCGGCCCCGGTCGTCCGGACGTTCCAGCTCGCCGGGGTCAACCCGGACACCAGCGCCCTGTTCCGGACGCTGGAGGAGATCCGCCGGCAGACGGTGTTCGAGGACGGGTTCAACTCCGGCGTCTTCGTCGGGGCCAGCAACTGACCGCCGATCCGGCCCCGGGGCTGTCGCCCCGGGCTCTGTTGTGTCGGGCTTTCAGCCCTCCGAGCCGGGGTCTTGCGGGCTGAAGGCCCGCGCCAACATAGCCCTGGCCAACGGCCTGGGTCGCGTATCGGCCCGCCCTCGCGGCGGGCATTTTCGTGCGCATCCGGCACCCCGTATGCTCTCCCGACCCCCGTTACAGGCGCCTGTGTCGGTACGGAGTGTGCGGATGGCCGAGGTACGACGGCCCCCGGTCGGGGCCGAGGTCGTTGACGGCGGCGTCGAGTTCCGCGTCTGGGCGCCGCGGCGGAGGCGGGTCGAGGTGGTGCTCGAAACCGGCCGGGCGGCCGGCCCCCACGAACTCGCCCGCGAGCCGGGCGGCTACCACTGTGGCCGGGTCGCCCGGGCCGCGGCCGGCGACCGCTACCGCTACCGGCTCGACGGCGGCGACCAACTCCTGCCCGACCCGACCTCACGCTTTCAGCCCGACGGGCCGCACGGTCCGTCCGAGGTCGTCGACCCGTCCCGGTTCGAGTGGACCGACGCCGGCTGGAAGGGCCGCACCCTCCCCGGCCAGGTCATCTACGAGCTGCACGTCGGCACCTTCACCGCCGAGGGCACCTGGGCGGCGGCCGCCCGCGAGCTGCCCGAGCTGGCCGACGCCGGGTTCACCGTGGTCGAGGTGATGCCGGTGGCCGACTTCCCCGGCCGGTTCGGCTGGGGGTACGACGGGGTCAACCTGTTCGCCCCGACCCGCCTGTACGGCCGCCCGGACGACTTCCGCCGGTTCGTGGACGCGGCCCACCGCCTCGGCCTGGCGGTCATCCTGGACGTGGTCTACAACCACCTCGGGGCGGACGGGAACTACCTGCCGGAGTTCGGCCCGTACCTGTCCGACCGGCACCACACCGACTGGGGGGCCGGGCTGAACTTCGACGGCCCGGACAA
>JAIEQN010000471.1 GCA_019747685.1 Gemmataceae bacterium | reverse complement strand
GGGAGCCGGCGCCCGCCGCAACCGGGACGGCGGCGGTCGTCGCCGGGGTGCTGGGCATCGCCCTGGCCACCGGGGTCGGCCGGGCCGGGTTCAATGACGGCATGGGGCTGTGGGCCCGGTACGCCCTGCTGACCTGGCCGCTCCTCGGCGTCGTCTACCTGTTCTGGGCCAGCCGGGGGAGGTGGGTGCCGCTCGCCCTGGTGACGGCCACCGCTTTGGCGTTCCCGGCGAACACCGCCGTCGGCCTCGGGGCCGGATCGAACGTTCGGGGTGTTTTGGCCGACATCGAGGCCGACGCCCGGGCCGGGGTGCCGGCGGACGAGATTGTTGAGAGGTTCGCCGGGACCATGCAGGACGGCCAGCAGGAGCGGGGTTTGGTCGGCGTCCCGATGCTCCGGGACGCCGGGATCGGGGCCTACGCCGGCAAGGGGCGGTGGGACGGGCTGTGGTGGGTCCTGGCCGGGGCGGCGGTGTTGCTGCTGGCGGTCGGCAAGGGCCGGTGGCTCGGGCACTTCGGCCGGGCCGTGCAGGTCGAACGCGCCCGGGAGTTGTTCCGCCTTCA
The DNA here is from genome assembly GCA_019747685.1 of Gemmataceae bacterium. GTDB lineage: Bacteria > Planctomycetota > Planctomycetia > Gemmatales > Gemmataceae > Urbifossiella. The sequence goes on along the minus strand of JAIEQN010000471.1, from coordinate 4,661 downwards.
GCACGAGCGGTTCGAGGCGATGCTGCTGACGGCCGCGGCGGCGACCGGCAAGCCGCGGGGGCTCCGGTGGGCCGGGTGCGTCATCACCGGGGACGCCGTCCTGGCCCGGGACGGGGCCGCCGGCGGGATCGTCGCCCTGGTGCCGGTGGAAATCCGGTTCGAGCCGGAAGAGGGGTCGGACCTGGAGGCGAACCCGGCCTCCCGGGAGCCCCGCCCGGCGACGGCCGTGTTTAGCTTCGACCGCGGCCACTGGCACACCGCCGGCCGGGTGGTGTTCAACCTCGACCCGCACCGGGCCGTGAAGCACTTCGGCAAGGCGCTGGAGGTGATCGGGTAGGGAGGGGTCGCTCCAGTAACTCCCCTTCCCCAGGTTCGCCCGGGACGCTATACCCCCGCCGCGACCCGGCAAGCGGGGCGGAGGGCGAGTCATGGGCGGGCGGACGATCCGGCGGGCGGCCCTGGTCCTGGCGGCCCTCGCGTGGGCAGCCGCCGCCCCGGCTCAGCCGCCGGATGATGAGCCCGAACCGCCTGGGATGCTCGACCCCCTCGTCCTGCCCGCCGACGCCCAGCTCCTCCAGCCGGCCGGGCCGGCCAACCGCGAGCCACCCCCGACCGCCCGGCCGGTGGCCGACCCGCCGGCCCCGGTCGTCCGCATCCAGGTGCGGGTCCCGGCCGACACACCGCCCAACGACCCGATCAAATACCTGCTCACCGTCCGCAACGAGTCCCGGGCCGACGCCCACGCCGTCACCGTCCGCAACCCGCTGCCCGAGGACGCGGCCGAGGTCGTCCGGGCCGACCCGCCGCCGGACAAGGGGGCCGACCCGGCCAAGCCGCTCGTCTGGTCGCTCGGCACCCTCAAGGCCGGGGAGTCGAAGACGATCGAGCTGGTGCTGCGGCCGAAGCCGAACGCCAAGGAGGTCCGGAACTTGGCCTACGTCCGGTTCGAGCACGGCGAGGCCGTGACGACGAAGATCGCCGCCCCCGGGCTGAAGGTGACGAAGGCCGCCCCGAAAGAAGCCGTCCGGGACGAGCCGTTCGCCGTCCGGGTGGTGGTCGAGAACACCGGCAAGGTGCCGGCCGAGGGGGTCCGGGTGGTCGAGACGGTCCCCGGCGGGGCCGAGGTCGAACCGGTGACCGCGGGCGGCCGGCGGACGAAGGCCGGGGAGAACCAGTGGGAATGGGACGTGGGCACCCTGATGCCCGGCCGGCGGCAGGTGATCGAGTACCGGCTGACCCCGAAGCCGTCCCCGACCGGCGAGGTGGTGACGACCACCCACGTCCCGGCCGCGAAGAACGTCCAGGAGAAGGCCGAGGCCCGGACCCGGGTGCTGGTCCCGGGGCTGTCCCTGAAGCTGGCCGGCCCGGCCGGACCGATCGGCCCCGGGGAGCCGGCCGAGTACGAGGTCACGGTCCGCAACACCGGCACCCTGCCGGCGGCCAACGTCCGGGTGTCCGGGACGATCCCGGCCGACTGCCGGCTGACGAAGAAGACCGAGGGCGGGCAGGCGACCCGGGACGCAGTGGTGTGGGTCGTACCCCGGCTCGAACCGGAAGAAGCCCGGTCGTTCCGGTTCGCCCTGCGGGCCGGGACGACCGGCCGGCGGGCGGTCGGGGCGAGTGCCACCGACGCCCGCCGGCAGAAGGACGCGAAGGAGGTCTCGACCCTGTTCCAGGGGACGGCCGCCCTGGTCTGGGAGCAGGTCCTGGAGCCGGCGGCGGTGGCGGCCGGGCGGCAGGGGACGTTGACGGTGAAGGTGCGGAACAACGGCGGGGAGGCGGCCCGGAACGTCCGGGTCGAGGTCGACCTGCCGGACGGGGTCAGCTTCGTGCAGTCCACCCCGGCCCTGCGGCCGGACCGGGCGGCGGCGTTCCCACCGGAGAGCGTCCCGGCCGGCGGGGAGAAGGTCTACACGATAACTTACCGGGCCGACCGGGGGGGCGAGGCGTTCTTCCGGATGCGGCTGTCGGCCGACGCCCTGGGCGACCGGCCGATGACGGCCGAGAAGTCGGTCTCGATCACCGGCGGCGGGTGAGGGCCGGTCTCCTCACCGGAACAGGACCGCTTCGGCGACCAGCCCGGGGCCGAACCCGAGGGCCACGCACGGCCGGGGGGCGTTCGACCTCCGCAGGCGGTCGAGGACGAACAGCACCGTCGGCGACGACATGTTCCCGGAGTCGGCGAACACCCCGCGGGAGGCGGCCAGGGCGTCGGCGGGCAACCCCAGCCCCGCCTCCACGGCCGACAGGATTTTCGGCCCGCCGGGATGCACGCCCCAGCTCCCCACGTCCGCAAGTGACAGCCCGCTGTCGCCGAGCCAGCGGTCGAGCCACGGCCGGACGGCCCCGGCGATCAGCCCGGGGACCCGCCGGGACAGGGTCATCTCGAACCCGCGGTCGCCGACCGCCCAGGCCATGTCGCCGGCCGAATCGGGGATGAGGCAAGAGCCGGTGGCGGCGACCCTCCAAGAGGACCCCGCCCCCCGGGTGGGGTCCTGGCTCGCGGCCCCCGCCACGGCCGCGGCCCCGTCGGCGAAGATGGCGTTGGCGATCAGCTTGTCGGCCGCGCTGCCGTAGTAGTAGTGCAGGCTGCACAGCTCGACGGCGCAGACCAGCACCCGGGCGGCCGGATCGGCGGAGGCGTAGGCGTTGGCCACCCGCAGCCCATTCAGGGCGCCGTGGCAGCCCATGAACCCGACGTGGGTGCGCTCGACGGTCGGCCGCAGCCCGAGGCCACGGATCAGGGCCAGGTCCACCCCCGGGGCGGCGAACCCGGTACACGACACCGTCACCAGGTGGGTGAACGAGTCCGGGGCGAAGCCGCTCTCGGCCACTGCCGCCGCCGCGGCCCGCAGGGCGAGCGGCCCGGCCTCCGCGGCGTACACCCGCATCCGCTCGGCGGTGGTCGGCCCCACCCCGTCGTTGGCCGCCGTCGGCAGGAACGGCGACCCGGACAGGGTCGTCCCGGCCAGCACATCCTGCACCACCGCCCCGCCGATCACCTGATGCCGCCGGCTCACCCCGGAGTGGGCGTAGACCGGGCCGAGCCAGGTGGAGGTCCGCACGTCCGGGCCGGCCAGGTGCCGGGCCAGCCGGAGACCGTCCTCGGCGGTAACGGCGTCCGGCGGGTGGGCGGTCCCCAGACCGTGTATCACGAGGCTCATGCGGCGGGCCCGGTGGGGACGGCCGGCGGGCGGTTCAGGGCGGCGACCACCGGCCGCGACAGCACCGGGACCATTGATAGGGCGCGGACGGCCAAGCCGGTCAGAGCCGGCGACCGGACGACCCGGGCGGCCGCCCGGCACACCCCCTGCCGGTGGCGGACCAGCCGGGCGTGGGTCTGCTCCCACTCGCGGGCGAGCGAGCCGTCCCAGGCGGTGACGGCCCGGGCCGCGATCGGGGCGACGGCCGCCGCCGACGCGACCGCCCAGGCCATCCCCTCGCCGGTGAACGGCTCGACGTAACCGGCCGCGTCGCCGACGGCGAACAGCCGGTGCCCGGCCACGGCCGTCGGATGGCGGGTCAGGGCCGGCGTCCCCTTCCAGGGGAGTTCGGCAAGGCCCGGGGTGGCCGGCCACCCGGTTCGGGTGAGGATCGCCTCGGCCGCCGGGCCGAGGCCGCCGGCCGCCTTGACGAAGTCCGGGTCGAACGCGGCGGCCACGTCGAGCCGGCCACCCTCCACCCGCACGAGCCCGACGTACCCGCCCCGGCCGGTGGCCATGAAGATCGTCCCGGGGGTGAAGAAGTCGGGGGCGAGGTCGGCCGGGACGACCACCCCGCCGCCAAGCCGGGAGCCGGGGGCGGGTGGCCCGGCGGTCGCCAGGCCGGTGCGGGCGTCTTCCACCTTCGCTGTCACTCCCGTGACGACCTCGACGCCGGCCGCCTCCGCCTCCCGGAGCAGGGCCGCGTCGAACGCCTCCCGAGACACCGCCACCCCGCCCGGTAGCGGCAGGTTGGCCGACCGCCGGCCGGCGGCAAGTTTCACCCCCCGGAGCGGCACCGCCCCACACGCCGCCGGGACGTGACCGAGGCCGGCCCGGTCGAAGGCCGCCAACGCCGCCGCGTTCAGGCACCCGCCGCACACCTTCGGGCGGGGGAACGTGGCCTTGTCCACCAGCAGGACGGCCAGCCCCCGCCGGGCCAGTTCCCGGGCCGCCACCGACCCGGCCGGCCCGGCCCCGACCACCACCGCGTCATACGCCGGGTCGGTCACGCCCGCCGCCAGTGAAGGAGGAACCGGCACGGGAACCGGGGTTCGGCCGTCGCCCCGGTCAGCCCGGCCCGCTCGGCCAGGGCCAGGGCCTCGGCCGGGGTGTGCGCCGACCGGACCGACGCCGGGCCGTCGAACCGCACCACCGGCGACCGGGTGAGCAACTGGCAGGCCAGCCACACCCCGAGGTAGCTGAACCGCGACCGGGAGAGGTCGTTCACCAGCACCAGCACCCCGGCCGCGGCCTTCAGCCGGCCGAGCAGCGCCACCGCGGCATCGTCGGACAGGTGGTGCAAGAAGAGCGAGCAGGTGACGATGTCGTACCCCGGCGGGAGCGGCTCGCGGACGGCGTCGTGGACGAACGCCGGCACCCCGGCGGCCGTCGCCGCGGCCACCGCCGTCGGGCTCAGGTCGCACCCGGCCGCCTGGACCGCCAGCCCGGCCCGCCGCG
>JAIEQN010001147.1 GCA_019747685.1 Gemmataceae bacterium | reverse complement strand
GTCCAGGAGTACCGGGTGCTCCGCCCGGACGGGGCGGTCCGGTGGGTCCGGGACCGGCTGCGGGTGACCCGGGACGGGGCCGGCCGGCCGGCCCGGCTGGACGGGTGCCTGGCCGACGTGACCGCCGAGCGGCAGGCGGCCGACGCCCTGCGGGGGAGCGAGCGGCGGTTCCGGGCCTTGGTGGAAAAGACCCGGGACGGCATCCTGCTGGTCGACCCGGCCGGGACGGTCCTGTACGCCAGCCCGGCGTCCCGGTCGGAGACCGGGTACGCCCCGGCCGACCTGGAGGGCAAGAGCGGGTTCACCCTGGTCCACCCGGACGACCTGCCGGAGGCCCGGCGGCTCTTGGCCGAGGCCCTGGCCCACCCGGGCGAGTACGTCTCCGGCCGGTTCCGGTCGTTGGCCGCCGACGGGGCCGTCCGGGACCTGGAGGCGACCGGGTGCAACCGGCTGGCCGACCCGTCGGTCCGGGCGGTGGTCGTCAACTACCGGGACGTGACCGACCGGGACCGGGCGGCCCGGGAGCGGGAGCGGCAGGCCGCCCTCCTGGCCGGGCTGTTCGCCTCGCTGCCGGACGTGGTCTGTTACAAGGACCGTGACCTGCGATTCCTGGGCGGGAACCCGGCGTTCGAGGAGCTGGCCGGGCGGCCGATGGTCGAGCTGGTCGGCCGCACCTGTGCCGAGGTGTTCACCGCCCCGTGGGCCGACCGGCTGCGGGCGGTCGAGCCGCAGGTGCTGGCCACCGGCACCCCGGTCCGGGCCCGGGAGTGGGTGACCTACCCGGACGGCCGGTCGGCCCTGATGGACGTGGTCCTCTCCCCGCTCAAGGGGGCCGACGGGACGCCGAACGGGCTGATCGTGGTCGCCCGGGACGTGACCGACCGGGACCGGCTCGAGGCCCAGCTCCGGGAGGCCCAGAAGCTCGAGGCCGTCGGTCGGCTGGCCGGCGGGATCGCCCACGACTTCAACAACCTGCTCACCGTGGTGCTGGGGAACCTGGAACTCGTCCGCTCGGGGGCCGACCCGGCCGAGGTCGCGGACCTCTTGGCCGGGGCCGACCGGGCGGCCCGGCACGCCGCCGACCTGACCCGGCAGATGCTCGGGTTCGCCCGCCGCCAGCCGGTCCGGACGGCCGAGGTCGATCTGAACGCCCTGGCCCGGGACGCCCTGGCCCTCCTCCGCCGGTCGATCGACCCCCGGATCGCCATCGACTTCCGGCCCGACCCGTCGCTCGGCCACGTCCCCGCCGACCCGGTCCAGCTCCAGCAGGTGGTCATGAACCTGTGCCTGAACGCCCGGGACGCCATGCCGGAGGGCGGGACGCTGACCGTCATCACCGCGGAACTCGGAGCGCGGAACCCGGAACCCGGAACCTCGGATGAAGAAGTCGACCCGGCTTCCGTTCCGCGTTCCGGGTTCCGCGCTCCGAGTTCGACAAGGTACGTCCGCCTGTCGGTGGCCGACACCGGGGTGGGGATGCCGCCGGAGGTCCGGGCCAAGGTGTTCGAGCCGTTCTTCACCACCAAGGAGGTGGGGAAGGGGACCGGGCTGGGGCTGGCGGTGGTGTACGGGGTGGCCCGGGCCCACGGCGGGTGGGTGGCCTGCCACAGCGAGCCGGGCCAGGGCACCCGGTTCGACGTGTTCCTGCCGGCCGCTCCCGAATGCGGAATGCGGAATGCGGAATGCGGATTGAAGGACGAAGAACCGGCGGTCTTGCCGACTTCCCGTTCGCGGTCCCCGTCTTCGATACCGCAATCCGAAATCCGCATTCCGCAATCCACAATGGTTCTGGTGGCCGACGACGAGCCGGGGGTGCGGACGCTGGCCCGGGCCGGGCTGGAGCTGGCCGGGTTCCGGGTGGAGGTGGCCGAGGACGGGGCCGGGGCGGTCGCGGCGTTCCGCCGGGCGGCCGGCCGGTTCGGGCTGGTGGTGCTGGACGCGACCATGCCGGTGATGACCGGGCGGCAGGCGTTCGAGGCCATCCGGGCGCTCGACCCGGGGGTCCCGGTGCTGTTCGTCAGCGGCTACCCGGACGCCCAGGTCGTCCCCATCCCGGCCCCACCGCGGACCGGCTTTTTGCACAAGCCGTACACCCCGGCCCAGCTCGCCGCCGAGGCCCGCCGGCTGCTCGCCGCGGGCGGGTAACAGCCATCGCCCTCTTTCACATCGCCGGCCCTACGGCGTATCGTGTCTCGCCCGCCCGGGCGGCCCCCTGCCGCCACCCCGTCAGACGTGCGCCTATCGGCAAAAAGTTGCCATAGTAGAAAGGTTAGACGGAGTGCAGTTGTGAAATTCTCCTCATCAGCCGTCGGATAGGGTTGTCCGAGGTAATTCCGATGGGTAAACTTTCCGTGCGACTCGCCCGGGTTCAGGATCGATACCCGCCCGCCACACCAGGACGTTCACCGTGCTCAAGACTTTCATCGCCCGGATGTTCAACCGCAACACCGCCCGGCCTGCCGCGAAGAAGCCGCGGACGCGGCTCGGGCTGGAGCAGTTCGAAGCCCGGGATCAGCCGGCCACCCTGGTGTGGACCGGGGGCGGGTCGACCACCGGCTACTACGACGACCTGAACTGGACGGTCGAGGTGAGCGGGGCACTGACCACCACCCACCGGGAGCCGCAGCCGGGGGACGACCTGATCTTCCGGGCCAGTAGCGGCGGGTCGAACAAGTGGTGTACCGGGATGGGCTACACCTACTTCCCGGGCGGGGCTGCGGCGATGGCTCCCGAGGGTGAGGCCGCGGCGATGGTCGCCGAGGACGAGGCCGTACTGATGGGGCCGGGGGGCGGAACCGGGGGCGAGGTCGGTCCGGTCCGGTCGATCCGCCTCATCCAGTGGTACACCGGGCACCTGGTGTTCGACCTGGACCAGCAGGTGGAGACGGTCGAGCTGGCCTCCCCCGGAGCGATCGACCAACCCTACGGGCTGCTCGGCCACACTACCCTGACGGTGACGAAGTAGTTCACCTGGACCCTCGGCACGCTCAACAGCACCACCAACCCATCGAACCTCATCGTCACCGGCGCCGGTACGACCGCCCTGATCGACCCACCGGATTCGGGGGCCGTGGCCACTGGGTCGACCCTCACGTTCGCAAACGCCGCGTCAGGGACATTCCTGCCCGGCACGGTCGACTTCAAGGGCGGGCTCGGCGTGATCATTCAGGCAGCATGCAACGTCGATATCAAGACGGGACCCACCGCGGCCGTAATGTTTACGGCCAACGGGGTTAATTTCGACACCAGCAAGAAGGTGCTAATCGACGGGGGCCGCCTCCAGGTTATTAAGTTCGGGGATGCAGCGGGTGTGGTCGTCTGGACCAGCAAGGTGCCCATCGAACTGAAGGACGGGTTCTTTGATATCGACGATGAGGTGAAAGTGGTTCTACCCGCCGCGGCGGGCACCAGTGCATACAAGCAGACCGGCGGTTTGGCCCGATGGGAGAACGGTGCGACTCTGGATGTGGGCAACGGCGAGGCGCGCTTCGACGGGGGGTCACTCTATACCGTGGCCGTGAACAAGCCGTCACAGCCGGATATGGTCATCGTTGGGAAGATGATCAACACGGGCGCGGAGTTGGTCATCAGCAGGGACTATTACAACCCGTCGGGCGTCACGGGCCATCAGTTCGGCAGGCTGGTGGTCATCGGGGACGTAGAATGGCACGGGGGGACCTATCGCCCGTCGGTCGATGTCAGCACCAACCCCGACTCGACGAAGGCCGACGTGTGGCACTGCACCGGCACGTTCACGGTGAACAAGGGGAAGAACGGGGCAAACTTCGGGCCGATCGAGCAGAACGCTAACGGGTCGATCACGTCGGGCCGAACGTGGGTCGTGATTACCGCGGACAAGGGCATCGTACTCGCGCCGGGTGCCGCCACGCCGACGTTCGACATTCCGCCGGGCATGACGCAAAGTCCGTGGACGCTTTCGTCGGAAGTCGGGCCGAATCCGAAGGCTTGGAGCGTCAAACGCAAGTAGCACGACTTCCTGGGCGATGCACCGAAAAGCTCGCTGCGTTGCAGTGTAAGTTCGCCCCAATCGCCTGAAATACCCGATGGCCCGAGAGGATGTATGCGAACCGCCGTCGCCGACCGTATCGCCCCGCCGGGCGTGAGGAGATGCCTCATGCTGTGTACGCTCGCACCCCTGGCCCTGGCGGCCGGGTCTGTCGAGCGGGCACACGGTTCGGAGTACATTCGGGGTACGGTTACCGAGGTGACCGCGAACTCGGTCACGATCCGCGACCACGGCAAAACGGTGATCGACTACGAGTACGATGCCCTCGGCCGGCCGACCGGGCGGTTCACCGAGACGGTCGTTCCGCCCAAGCCGCCGAAGAAATACTACGCCGCCCCGGCACTCCGGCCCGACTACCCGGAGGAGAAGCTCCAGTCGAGGGTAACGGGGTATGCGTACTCTTACCGGCTGCCCGACCTCCAGGTCGGGGATGTGGTGTCCATGACCTGCTACCGGCTGAAGGGCGAGGTGGTCTGCGACACGATCTGCATCCATCGGCGTCCCGGCGGGGTGGTGCCGCCGGAACCGGGACTCAGCTACCGCAACATCTCCCGCCCGTGGCACGAGTGGGCGAACGCCTACCAGGCGCTGGAGGAGAAGGGCACTCCGCTGCCGTTCAAGTTCCTGTCCGCAGAGGAGCAGCTCGAGCGGACCGCTCCGCCGCCGCGCGAGGTCGGACCGCCGAGCGTTCCGCTGGCCAAGCCCTGATCGGTGTCAGTGACCGTCGCGGCCCCGGGTACGCCACCCGGGGCCGCGGTACGTTCCGGCTGCGTCAGACCACCCAGTCCGGGGCCGGCTTGCGGGCCCGCAGTAGGAACGTGGGGTTGACCGCCTCGAACCGCAGGCTCTCCAGTTGCTCGACGCCCCGGGACAGGTTGACCATCAGCACCTCCACCCCGGCCGACCCCTCCACCCCCGCCGCCCGGTGGCCGCCTGCCAGCCGCTTCAACACCGCGTAGGTGGCGGTCAGCATCTCCAGGGTGCCGACGTTGGTGACCAGCCGGCCGCCCGGCCGTAGGGCCACCCAGCAGGCCTCCAGCAGCCGGGCCACCTCGCCCCCGTTCCCGCCGACGAACACCGCGTCCGGGGCCGGCAGCCCCCCGAACACCTCCGGGGCCGTCCCGAACACCGGCCGGACGTTCGCCACCCCGAACTGCCCGGCGTTGGCCACGATCAGGTGGTAGTCGGCCGGGTC
>JAIEQN010000685.1 GCA_019747685.1 Gemmataceae bacterium | reverse complement strand
CACCCGGCCCGCGTGCGGTTGCTCCGGCTGCTGATCGAGCGGAAGGCGTGCGTGTGCGGTGAGCTGGTCGAGGCCATGCCGCTGGCCCAGTCGACCGTTTCGCAGCACCTCAAGGTGCTCAAGGAGGCCGGGCTCGTGCAGGGGGAGATCGACGGGCCGAAGGTGTGTTACGGCGTCGACCCGGCCGGGCTGGCCCGGTTGAAGGAGTTGGTGGCCGGGCTGTGAGGCGTTTTTTACCCGGGGTCATCGTCCATCGCCGATAGCCAATCGGGGGGAGGCCGCATGTCCGGGTCGCTGGTCGGGCAGGTACGAGACAAGTACGCGGCGGTAGCCCGCGGCGGCGTGACCGGCGACGACGCCGGGACGCGGGCGGTGGCCGAGGCGTTCGGGTACACGCCGGACGAACTGGCGGCCGTCCCGGCCGGGTCCCACATGGGGCTGTCGTGCGGCAACCCGACGGCCACCGCCGGCCTCCGCCCGGGCGAGGTGGTGGTCGACCTCGGCTGCGGCGGCGGGATCGACGTGCTGCTGGCGGCCAAGAAGGTCGGGCCGACCGGGCGGGCCGTCGGCGTCGACATGACCCCCGAGATGATCGCCCGGGCGAGGGGGAACGCGGCCGAGGCCGGGGCGACCAACGCCGAGTTCCACCTGGCCCGGATGGAGGCGGTGCCGCTGCCGGGCGGGTCGGTCGATTGCCTCGTCTCGAACTGCGTGCTCAACCTGGCGGCCGACAAGCCGGCGGTGTTCCGGGAGATGTTCCGGCTGCTCAAGCCGGGCGGGCGGGTGGCGGTGTCCGACATCGCCCTGAAGCGGCCGCTGCCGCCGGAGGTCGAGGCGGACGTGAACGCCTACGTCGGGTGCGTGGCCGGGGCCTTGTTGATGGACGACTACCGCCGGCTGCTCCGGGAGGCCGGGTTTTCCGCCGTCGAAGTCGTGGACGCCGGGAAGGACCTGACCGCCTACGCGGCGGCCGAGGGCCCGGCCGGGTGCTGCGGGCCGGGCGCGGCCGGCTGCTGCCCGTCCCCGGCGGCCGTCCCGCCCGCCCTCGTCGGGTTCGACGTGAACGCCCACGCGGCGAGCGTCCGGGTGTACGCCGTCAGGCCCCGGTCCGTGTCATGAGCGAACTCCGCCGGAAGCTGGCCGGCGAGGCCCTCGGCACGTTCGTGCTGGTGTTCGCCGGGACGGGGGCGGTCGTCGTCAACGACGCCACCGGGGCCGTCACCCACCCGGGCGTGGCCCTGACGTTCGGGCTGGTCGTCCTGTCCCTGATCTACGCCCTCGGGGACGTGTCCGGCGCCCACCTGAACCCGGCGGTGACGCTCGGGTTCGTGGCCGCCGGGCGGTTCCCGGCCGGGATGGCCGGCGGGTACGTGGCCGCCCAACTGGCCGGGGCGGCGGCCGCCAGCCTGCTGCTCCGGGCCCTGTTCCCCGACAGCCCGACCCTCGGGGCGACCCTCCCGCTCGGGCCGCCCGGCCGGGCGTTCGTGCTCGAGGTGGTCCTGACCTGGTTCCTGATGCTGGTCGTGCTGTGCGTCTCGACCGGGGCCCGGGAGAAGGGGCTGACCGCCGGCCTCGCGGTCGGGGCGGTGGTCGGCCTGGAGGCGCTGTTCGCCGGCCCGATCTGCGGGGCGAGCATGAACCCGGCCCGGTCGTTCGGGCCGGCGGCGGTGTCCGGCCACCTCGCCCACCTGTGGCTGTACCTGCTGGCCCCGCCGCTCGGGGCGGCGCTGGCCGTGCCGACGTTCGCCCTCATCCGCCCGCCGGAGGCCCGCCCGTGACGGCCAAGAAGACGGTGCTGTTCGTGTGCGTCGAGAACTCGAACCGGAGCCAGATGGCCGAGGCGTTCGCCCGGATGCACGGGGGCGACGCGGTCGAGGCCCGGTCGGCCGGGTCGGCCCCGTCCGGGCGGGTGAACCCCCGGGCGGTCCGGTTCATGGCCGAGAAGGGGTGCGACCTGTCGGCCCACACCTCGAAGTCGCTCGACGCCTTCAACGGCACCCACGTCGCCGCGGCGGTGACCATGGGCTGCGGCGACTCCTGCCCGCTGGTCCGGGCCGACCGCCGGGAGGACTGGAACGTCCCCGACCCGAAGGAGATGACCGACGACGGGTTCCGTGAGGTCCGGGACTTGATCGAACGAAAGGTCCTGGCGCTCCTCGACAGCCTGCGGTAAGGCGGTCGTCGGTTCGGCACCGGTCACGGGGCGAGTTGGAGGCAGACGATGCCCGCGTCGTCCCGGGCGTACGGGCGGCCGCCGGCGAGCGCCGGGGTGACCTGGTTCCCGCCGCCCACCTTGGCCGAACACAGCTCGCGGTACTCGCCGGCGGTGGCGTCGAGCAGCTTCAGGTTCCCGGCGTCGTCGAGCACCAGGAGCTTCCCGTTCCCGGTCCGGACGACGCCGAAGTGGAAGTACCCGACGCCCTCCTTCGTCCACACCGGCTTGCCGGTCGCCAGGTCCACGCAGGCGAGGTCGGCCCGGGGGGCCGGCTTGAGGGTGTTCGTCACCCGGAACAGCCGGTCCGCGGTCGCCGCCCCGGACGAGAAGTAGCCGCTCAGGGCCTTCGCCTGCCACGCCTTCTCGGCGGTGGGGTTCTCGCCGGCGGCCACCCGGATCGCGGTCGAGCCGTTGGTCGTCGTGCTGGTGACGATCCGGTCGCCGGCGACGACCGGCGTGGGGGCCGTCCCGGACGGCTGGAACGGGAGCGGGAACTCCCAGCCCACCGCCCCGTCGAGCGGGTTCAGCCCGACCACCCGGAGCGTCGTCATGAACACCACGTCCGGGACCGGCTTGCCCTTCGCCGCGAACAGGACCGGGGACGAGGTGCTGGCCGGCTCGTCGAGCGCCTGCCAGGCCACCTCGCCGGTGTCGGCGTCGAACGCGGCTACCGAACTCCCCTTCCCGCCGGCGGCCACCAGCACCCGGTTGCCGAGCGCCAGCGGCGAACAGCACACCCCGAACCGGGGCAGCTCCGCCTTCAGCTTCTCGAAGGAGTCCACCTGCCAGACCAACTTGCCGGTGTCGGCCTCGAAGCAGGACAGGACGCCGGTGATCCCGAACCCGTACACCCGGCTCCCGGCGACCGTCGGGTGGCCCGCGGGCCGGTGTTCAGGACGCTGAAGTACGGGCCGCGGTCGTAGGCCGTCCGCCACAGCTCCTTGCCCGATCCGGCGTCCAGGGCGATCATCTCCTCCCGCTCCTTGAGCGGCACCCGGGCGTGGACGAGTACCTTGCCGCCGGCCACCACCGGGGAGCTGAACCCGGCCCCGGCCTTCGCCCGCCACAGTTCCTTCGGGGCGTCCGCCCACGGCTCGACCGCCTCGGGCGTGCCGCCGTCCCGCTTCGGGCCGAGCCACTGCGGCCAGTCGGCGGCGGGGAGGGTGGATGCGAGCGCGAGGGCGAGGACGGTCGCCGAGGCGAAGCGGGTCATGGCGGCCTCATGCGAAGTAGGTGTCGTGCTTGCCGTACTGGGCGTACTCGGCCTTCAGCCGGGCGTGGAACTCGGCGCAGTGGGCGGCCCGGCGGTCGCCGCCGTCGGACTCGTCCACCGCCCCGTCCGGGACGTTGTGGTAGTCGCCGTCCTTCGGCGACAGGTAGCCGCGGCGGTGATACCCGGGGAATACCTCGGTCGCCCCGTTGTCTTTCCCGCACGGGTCGACGGCGACGGCGGCCGTCACGAACGACTCGGGGAAGTCGGCCCGGCCGATGTCGGCCTGGTGCAGGTCGTACCCCTTCGCCCCGGGCGGCTTGAAGATGAGCTTGTCCTTGAACAGGTGGGCCGGCTCGCCGTACCTGGCCGAGACGAGGCCGACGAGCCGCGGGCGAGTTGGTCGCACACCGGGGAGATGTCGGCCACCGGGTCGAAGCACTCGAACAGGCACGCGCCGGTGGCCGCGTGGTCCTTCCACCGGCGGCGGATGTTGTTCGCGTCCTTCAGGTCGTCGCGGCCGAAGAGCCGCTCGCACTCCATCGCCGCCGCCACCATCTCGGCCGGGGAGAACAGCCCGCGGGGTGTTCCCCGGCCGCGTCGCCCCGGCCGACGTGCTGGACGCGGGCCGCGTTGCCGTCGTCCGCGTCCCCACGCGCCGGGCCGGCCCTGGTGGGGTCCGGGGCCGGCCCGCCGGGTCTACTTCTTCCCCTCGCCCGGGGCGGCCGGCTGGTCCTTCTTCTCGGTCAGGTCGGCCGTCGACGGGCGGATCAGCTCGAAGTACTTCTTCACCGTCTGCCGGTGGCCGAGCGGGATCGGCTCGGCCTCCAGCACCGCCTCGCTCTCCTTCTTGGCCTTCTGGTACCGCTCCTGGTACGCCCGCCGGGCCGACTCCCGGGCCTCCGGGGTGGTCGATGTCTCCACGTCCGAGTCGCCCTCCCCGTTCGGGTTGCCCGTGACCTGCACCTCGGTCCGCTTGGCCCCCAGCCGGGTCTTCTCGCCGTTCACGTTCCCGGCGATCCCGCGGCCCCAGTTGCTCGACGGGCTGTCCGACTTCTGGTTCGTCTTCAGCCGGGCCCCGCCGTTGCTCTGGCAGTTACACTTCCCCTCCTTGAACTGCTCGTTCAGGGCGTTCAGGAGGTCGGCGGCCCGCCGCTTCTTGATCGCCGCGTCCACCTTCTTGCCGAGGTTCTTCGTGGCCTTGCCGACCTTCCCCTTGCCGCCGTTGAGGCTGTCGGCCAGCTCGGCGGTGGCCTCCCCGAGGGCCCCGAGGCCGGCCTCGCCCATCTTCTTGGCCACCTGCTTGAGCTGCTCCTCCAGGGCCTTCGCCTCCTTCGGGGTCAGCTTCACCTCGTCCAGCTTCTCCAGCTCGGCGGCCGCCTTCTCCAGCTTCCCTTCCTGCAGCGCCTTGCCGGCCCCCTCGAACGCCTGGCTGGCGGCCAGGGCCGACCCGAGGGCGCCCAACTGCCCGTCCAGGGCGGCGATGTTCAGTTGGTCGAGCATCGACTGGTTGAGGGCCGTCATCTCGGACAGCTTGGCCAGCGCCTCCCGCTCGGTGACGCCGTTCTCGGTCATCTCGTCGAGCTTCTTGAGGAGCTTCTCCAGCAGCTCCTTGAGGGCCTGCTGGTCCGGGTCCTTGCTCTCGTCGTCGGTGTCCTGGAACATCTCGGCCAGCTTCTTCTCGGCCTCCTTGGCCTTCTCCTTGGTCTCGGCGGCGACGGCCAGGACGTGGTCGGGGGCCGGGGCCGGGGCGGCCTCGGCCTGCCGCTCGTGGGTCGGCCAGAACA
>JAIEQN010000536.1 GCA_019747685.1 Gemmataceae bacterium | reverse complement strand
GCTGATCCGCCTGCCGGACGGCACGTTGGTCGAGAGCCTCACCCTCCTGACCGCCGCCGACGACCTGGTCGTCTACGACCTCGCCGAGGGCGGGCCACACGCCGTCTTCACCGGCGGGCGAATCCTACGGACCGTGCAGGGCCGCATCCGGCAGTTCCACGCCGCCGGCGCCGCCACCCCGCTGGCCGCGCCGGGCCTCCGGCTCGTGACCCGCGGCAAACCGGAGCCCCCGGCCGAGCGGACCCTGCTCGGCTACGACCGCCTCCCGGACGGCGTCCGCGTCCGCTGGCAGCTCCGCTACACCGGCGGGAACTCGGACGTGGAGGACTCCCTCCGGTTCTCAGACCGCCGGCTGGTCCGGGAGGTTCGGCTCACCGGCCTTCCCGCGGGCTCGGCCGTCGAACTCCGGACCCGCGTCCCGGCGAAGTGGGACGTGGACGTGGCTGCGGCGACGGGTGAGGTCCGCACCGCCGCGGCGGACGGCGTCCTGACCGCCACCCTCACCCCGGCCGCCGACGGCAAGGCGGCTGCCACGGTCCGCTACCCCCTCCCGCCGGCCGAACGCGCGCCCGCGTGGGACGGACGCCCGCTCTCGTTCCCGGACGACGCCGAGGGGTCGCTGGAGCGGCCCGGCTACCGCGCGGTCGCCTATCCCCGCCCCAAGACCGCCTCCGGCGAGGACCGGGTGATGCCCGGGGCGATCGCCGTCCGCCCCCGCGACGGGCGGGTGTTCATCGCCTCGCTCAAGACCGGCGAGCTGTTCGCACTCCGCGACCCGGCCGGGGACGGCCGGCGGGCCCGGTTCGACGACTACTCCCGGGGGCTGTTCCAGGACGCCCTGTCGATGGTCGCCGAGGACGACGCCCTGTACGTCCTCCACCGCCGCAACCTGACCCGGGTCACGGACGCCGACGGCGACGGGTTCGCCGACCGGTTCGACCGGGTCGCCGCCCTCCCGCACGGGGTCGCCGACACCTACGACATGGCCTACGGGCTGGCCCGGGACCGGCTCGGCCGGTTCGTCTTCGGCTACGCCCCGTACGCGAACGCAACCCTGCCCGGGTCGGGCGGGGCCCTCCGCCTGCAACCCGGGAAGCCGCCCGAGGAGGTCGCGTTCGGCCTCCGCAACCCGCTCGGGTGGTGTTCCGGGCCGGACGGGGACGTGTTCGTCACCGACAACCAGGGCGAGTGGGTCGCCGCCAACAAGCTCTGCCACCTCACCGAGGGGCGGTTCCTCGGGTTCCCGAACCCCGCCCAGCGGCAGCACGCGGCGAAGCCGCCCGGCAAGCCGGCGGTGTGGGTGCCCTACGGCTGGGCCCGGTCGATCAACGGGGTGGCCCACGACCATACCGGCGGGAAGTTCGGGCCGTTCGCCGGGCAGTTCTTCCTGGCCGAGCTGATGTACGGCGGGGCAATCATCCGGGCGGACGTGGAGAAGGTGAACGGGGTGTACCAGGGGGCGTGCTTCCCGTTCTGGGGGAAGGGGCTGCTCGGGCCGGTCGTGCTGGCGTTCGACCCCCGCGGCCCGCTCTACGTCGGCGGCATCACCGAGCCGGGGTGGATGGCCCAGCCGGACCGCGGGGCCGTGTTCCGCATCGACTTCACCGGCCGAACGCCGTTCGAAGTGCGGTCGATCCACGCCCGGCCGCGGGGCTTCCGGTTGGTGTTCACCGCCCCGGTGGACAGAGCCACCGCCGGGAAGCCGGAGTCCTACCGGCTGGAGCACTACCGCTACGAGTATACGGGTGCCTACGGCTCGCCGGAGCTGGACCGGACGACGGTGAGGGTCGAGAAGGCGGTGGTGTCGGGCGACGGCCGGTCGGTGGAATTGACCACCGCCCCGCTCGTCGCCGACCGGGTGTACCTAGTCACCGCGGGCGGGGTCCGGTCGGCCGCCGGCGAGCCGCCCGTCCACCCGACCGGGGCGTACACCCTCAACGAGATCCCGACGGAGTAATGGAGGGTAGTACCGGCCCGCCGGGTCGCGACGGCCGCTAGCCCAGGTAGCCCCTCGACCTCATCAACTCGACGATCCGGCCGACGCTCTGGTCCACGCCGATCCGGTCGGTCTGGAGCACGAGGTCGGGTGCCTTCGGCTCCTCGAACGCCGCCGTCACGCCCGGCATCTGGGCGATCCTGCCCTCGTCGGCCAGCCGGTACGCGCCGCTCTGGTCCCGCGCCCGCAGGACCTCCATCGGCGCCGTGCAGTACACCTCCAGCACCCGGTCCCGGCCGATCAACTCCTTCGCCCTCTCCCGCACCGCCTCGTGCGGCGCCACGAACGCGGCGACGGCGATGACGCCCGCGTCGTTCATCAGCCTCGCCACCTCGGCCGACCGCCGCAGGTTTTCCGACCGGTCGTCGGCGGTGAACCCCAGGTCGCGGTTCAGCCCCTGCCGCATGTTCTGGCCGTACAGCACCGTCACCGCCCGGCCCTCGTCCCACAGCCGCCGCTCCAGGGCGTACGCGATCCGGCTCTTGCCGCTGCCGGTCAGCCCGACCAGCAGCACCGTCACCGGCCGCTGGCCGAAGCGGCGCTCGCGCTCGGCGGCGGCGATCAGGCTCTCGCGGGCCTTGGCGGTGATCACCCCCTCCGCCTGCCGCGGGGCGCCGGCCTCCAGGATCATGCCGGCCCCGACCGTGTTGTTCGACTGCCGGTCGATCAGGATGAACGCGCCCGTCGCGGGGTTGGCCCGGTACGGGTCGCACGCCAGCGGCCGGGTCAGGCTGAGCTGCACGTGCCCGACCTCGTTCAGCCCGAGCCGGGCGACGGTCCGGTGTTCCAGGGTGTTGACATCGACGCCGTGGCGGAACGACGCGACCTCCGCCACCACCTGCCGGGTGGTGTGCTTGAGCGTGTACGTCCGGCCGGGCACGAGCGGCTGCTCGGCCATCCACACCACCATCGCCTCGATCTGGCTAGACACGTGCGGTCGGTCTTCGGGGTGGACCAGCATGTCGCCCCGGCTGACATCCACCTCGTCGGCCAGGGTGACCGTCACCGCCTGCGGCGCGAACGCCTCGTCCAGCTCGCCGTCGTACGTCACGATCGACCTCACCCGGCTCCGCACGCCCGACGGCAGCACCACCACCTCGTCCCCCTTGCGGAGGATGCCGGACGCCACCGTGCCGGCGAACCCGCGGAAGTCGAGGTCGGGGCGGATGACGTACTGCACCGGGAACCGCAGGTCGGCCAGGTTGCGGTCGCTGGCGATGTGCACCGTCTCCAGGTGGTCCAAGAGCGGCGGGCCGGGGTACCACGGCGTCGCGTCGCTCCGGGATACGACGTTATCGCCCTTCAGGGCCGACATCGGGATGAAGGCGATGTCCCGCAGGTCGAGCTTGGCGACGAACCCGGTGTACTCGCCCTTGATCCGCTCGAAGACGTCCCGCGAGTAGCCGACGAGGTCCATCTTGTTGACGGCCACGACGACGTGCCGGATTCCCAACAGCGACACGATGTACGAGTGCCGGCGGGTCTGGGTCTGGACGCCGTGGCGGGCGTCGATGAGGATGACGGCCAGCTGGCACGTCGAGGCCCCGGTGGCCATGTTGCGGGTGTACTGCTCGTGGCCGGGGGTGTCGGCGATGATGAACTTGCGGCGGTCGGTCGAGAAGTAGCGGTACGCCACGTCGATGGTGATGCCCTGCTCCCGCTCGGCCTTCAGGCCGTCGGTCAGCAGGGCCAGGTCGATTTCGCCGGCCCCGGTGGTGCCGACCTTCTCGCTGTCCCGCCTCACCGCGGCGAGCTGGTCCTCGTAGATCGTCTTGGTGTCGTGCAGCAGCCGGCCGATGAGCGTGCTCTTGCCGTCGTCCACGCTGCCGCAGGTGAGGAGCCGCAGCAGCTCCTTCCTCTGGTGGCGGGCGAGGTAGGCGTGGATGTCTTCCCGGCCCAGGTCGACGGCTCGCATCTCAGAAGTACCTGGAAGAGTGGGCAGTGGGCGGTGGGCAGTGAAGACAGGAGCAGACGAGCAGAAGGCCCATCGACTGCTTCTCTTCACTGCCCACCGCCCGCTGCCCGCTGATAACTGCGAGGCACTCAGAAGTACCCCTCCCGCTTCTTCTGCTCCATCGACCCCGCCTCGTCGTGGTCGATCACCCGCCCCTGCCGCTCGGAGTTCTTCGCCAGCAGCATCTCCTCGATGATCCCCGGCAGGGTCGTCGCGGTGCTCTCGATGGCCCCGGTCAGGGGGTAGCAGCCGAGCGTACGGAACCGCACCCGCTTCATCACCGGGACCTCGCCGGGCCGCAGCCGCATCCGGTCGTCGTCCACCATGATGAGGGTGCCGTCCCGCTCGACGACCGGGCGGAGGTCGGCGAAGTAGAGCGGGACGATGGGGATGTTCTCCAGGTGGATGTACTGCCAGACGTCCAGCTCGGTCCAGTTGCTCAGCGGGAAGGCGCGGATGCTCTCCCCCTTGTTCACCTTGCCGTTGTACAGGTTCCACAGCTCCGGCCGCTGGTTCTTCGGGTCCCACTGGTGCAGGCGGTCGCGGAAGCTGTACACCCGCTCCTTGGCCCGGCTCTTCTCCTCGTCCCGGCGGGCCCCGCCGAACGCCGCGTCGAACCGGTGGTGGTCGAGCGCCTGCTTCAGCGCCGCCGTCTTCATGACGTCGGTGTGCGTCTTCGACCCGTGGTCGAACGGGTTGATCCCCTGGGCGAGCCCCTCCCGGTTCGTCCAGACCTTCAGGTCGAGGCCCTGCTCGCGGCAGTACCGGTCGCGGAACTCGATCATCGCCCGGAACTTCCAGGTGGTGTCGACGTGGAGCAGGGGGAACGGCAGCCGGCCGGGGTGGAACGCCTTCTGGGCCAGCCGGAGCATGACGGCGGAGTCCTTGCCGATCGAGTACAGCATCACCGGCCGCTCGAACTCGGCGGCGACCTCGCGGATGATGTGGACGCTCTCGGCCTCGAGCGCCTTCAGGTGGGTCAGGTTGTAGCCGCTGCTGGTCATCCGCCCTCCGGTTCGGCCTCCCTCCTATCGATCCTATGGGAGTCGCTTCCCGGTCGGGTAGGGGTATACTCGTCTCCCGAAGGGGCGGGTGTGCGGGCCACCCGCCGACCGACCCGCGGCCGCGAACCCGGCGGCCCCCCCCGAGACCACCGAGGCCCGTGATGACCGCCCGGCCCGCCGCCCTCGTCGCACTCCTGTACGCCGTCACCATCGCGGCGCCCGCCGTCGCCCAGCCGGCGGAGGCGGAGCCGCTGGG
>JAIEQN010000558.1 GCA_019747685.1 Gemmataceae bacterium | reverse complement strand
GAAGCCGCCCTGCGGGTGCTGGCCTACAGCATCCGGCGGTAGATCGGATGTCTTCAACACGGCAAAGCCGGATCAAACCAGATGAATTGTTCCGATCGGATTCGATCTGCGCCGAAGTCTGCGTCATCAGCGGGCCCGTCTTGTAAGAGCTAATCCGATGATCCCTGATACGTGGTTGGCCGAGCGGACCAAGGCGATCGAGCTGTCCGGCATCCGCAAGGTGTTCGAGCTGGGCAAGTCGCTCAAGGACCCGGTCAACCTGAGCATCGGCCAGCCGCACTTCGACGTGCCCGAGCCGATCAAGGCCGCCGTCAAGGCGGCCCTCGACGCCGGGCACAACGGGTACACCGTCACCCAGGGTATCGCCGAGCTGCGGGACCGGCTGGCCGCCGACGCCCGGGCCCGGTTCCCGGGCCACCCCGACCGGGACGTGCTGGTCACCAGCGGGACCAGCGGCGGGCTGCTCCTGGCCCTGATGGCGACCGTCAACCCGGGCGACGAGGTCATTACCCCGGACCCGTACTTCGTCGCCTACCCGCACATCATCACCCTGGCCGGCGGGCGGATGGTCCCGGTGGACGCGTATCCGGACTTCGCCCTCGACCCGGACCGGGTCGCCGCCGCGATCACCCCGCGGACGAAAGCCATCCTCCTCTCGACGCCCTCGAACCCGACCGGGGCCGTCGTCCGGCCGGACGCCCTGAACGCCCTGGCCCGGTTGGCCCGGGACCGCGGCGTCGTGTTAATCAGCGATGAGATTTACCGGGCGTTCCACTACGACGAACCGGCCGACACCCCGGCGGCGTATGATGAGAACGTGGTGGTGGTGGAGGGGTTCGGCAAGGCGTACGGGATGACCGGGTGGCGGCTGGGGTGGGTCCACGGCCCCCGCCGGCTGCTCGCGGAGCTGGCCAAGCTCCAGCAGTTCACCTACGTCTGCGCCCCGGCCCCGTTCCAGCACGCCGCGGCCACCGCCCTGGACCACGACGTGTCCGGGATCGTGGCCGGCTACCGCCGCAAGCGGGACCTCCTGGCCGGGGGGTTGAAGGGCCGGTACGAGTTCGTCACCCCCGGCGGGGCGTTCTACCTGTTCCCGAAGGCCCCGTGGGGGACCGGGACCGAGTTCGTGACCGAGGCGATCCGGAACAACCTCCTGGTCATCCCCGGCAGCACCTTCAGCCGGCGGGACACCCACTTCCGGATCTCCTACGCCGCGGCCGACGAGACCCTACACCGGGGGATCGACATCCTGAACCGGCTGGCGGACCGGGCTTGACCGGAACACAGGCCGGGAGGCCTGAGCCACCAAAATCGGGTTACTGGTGGCACAGGCATTCCTGCCTGTGCGTAACACCCCCGGCGATTCGCGTTGACTGGGACGGGTGGGAAGGCAGAATATGGCGGTGGTTTCATCCCCCGTCGGGCCGCCTCGATCCCGGAACCCCCGTGCCCCGGCCCGCCCTCTAACCCTCGTCCGTTCCCCGTCCGTGACCGACCCGGGGTCCGCCCCGGCGAGACGAAAGGCACCCGACATGAGCAGGCGCGTGTGGGCCCTCGGCCTCCTGGCCGCGGCCTTCCTCGGGGTCAACACCCCGGCCCGGGCGGACGAGCCGGCGGCCAAATCGTCCGGCCCGTTCGTCGTCCTGGTCGGGGCCGGGACGTACCAGGACCCGGCCATCGACCCCCGGCCGACCGCCGACGCCGACGCCCGGGCCCTGTACGACGTGTTCACCGACCCGAAGCACCTCGGGGTCCCGGCCGACCGGGTCAAGCTGCTCCTGTCGGCGGTCGACCCGAAGCGGCCGTCCGAGGTCGCCACCCGGGACAACATCGTCAAGGCCGTCGAGGCGGCGACCGCCGCCACCGGCAAGGACGACCCGCTGATCCTCGGGTTCTTCGGCCGGGGGGCGTCGGCCGGGGACAAGACCGTCTTCTTCACCCCGAACACGGTGCTCAAGGACCGGGGCAAGACCGGGCTGGTTTTCGGCACCGACCTGGAGAAGGCGTTCAAGGACGTGAAGGGCGAGAAGGTCCTCCTGATGATGGACGTGCAGTACAAGGGGTTCAAGCCGGGCGACGAGAAGATCGCCGAGCCGAACCTCCAGGACGTGGACGCCCTGCTGTTCGGCAGCGAGGACAAGGAGGAGTCGGTCCGCCCGCAGGACCGGTTGATGCTCTTGAGCGGGTTCATCTCGTCCGAGTCGGTGGCCAAGGGCGGCCTGGACCTGTTCGCCAGCACCGTCGTGGACGCGCTCAAGGGGGCGGCCGACACCACCCCGTACCACGAGGGGTACGAGCCGGACGGGGTGGTCACCACCGACGAGCTGGTGAAGTACCTGGAAAAGGTGATGCCGGACGAGGCCCGCAAGATCGGCAAGACGGACAAGGAGAAGGAGGCCCAGCCGCTGCCGATCGGCGGCAAGACGACCCACTTCGTGCTGACCCACAGCCCGGCGGCGTACCCGCAGGCGGCCCAGCGGCTGGAGGCGTTCGCCGCCAAGGCCGGCGGGCTGCCCGAGGACGCGGCCAAGGAGGGGAGGGCGTTCCTGGCCCGGATGCCCAAGCTCAAGGCCAACCAGGAGCTGCGGAAGCTGTACCAGAAGGTGGCCGACGGCACGGTCACGCCGGAGGCGGCGGCCGCCGAGCGGGTCGCCCAGAAGGCCGCCCTGAAGTTGGCCCCGAAGGACGCCCAGACCTACGCCAAGCGGGTCGCCGACGCGACCGAGATCGTCGTCCGGATGTACGTCAAGGAGGTCAACCCGGGCGAGCTGGCGGCGGCCGCCATCCGTGGGATGTACCGGCGGATCGAGGAGCCGCTCCCGCCGGAGCTGGAGGAGAAGCTGAAGGGGGCCAAGGACCTGTCCCCGGACGCCCGGTCGGCCCTCCTGGCCGACGCCCGGGCCCGGCTCGGCAAGCGGGAGGACCTGGACGCGAACAAGGACGCCGACCTGTCGATCCTGATGATGATGGCCCACCTGAACGACCCGTACACGACGTACTTCGACAAGGAGACGGTCCGCAAGGCGGCCAGCCAGCTCCGCGGGCGGTTCCCCGGGGTCGGCATCCAGATTCGCCGGGACGCGGTCCGGGACGCCCTGCTGGTCGTCACCCCGATCAAGGGCAGCCCGGCGTACAACGCCGGCATCCGGGCCGGGGACCTGATCACCAAGATCGTCCGGTCGGTGGACAACGAGGGCAAGCCGCTGCCGCCGGACGCCCCGACGGAGATCAGCACCAAGGGGATGAAGCAGGACGAGGCGGTCGGGGTGATCACCGGCAAGCCGGGCAGCCCGATCACCCTGGTGATCGACCGGGACGGGAAGGAGATGACCTTCCCGCTCAAGCGGAACTGGGTGTCGGTCGAGACGGTGTTCGGGGTCAAGCGGTCCGGGGCCGACGACTGGGAGTTCCTGCTCGACGAGCAGAACAAGATCGGGTACGTCCGGCTCGGCCAGTTCACCCAGAACACCTACCAGGACCTGAAGGCGGCGGTCGAGGCGCTCAAGCGGCAGGGGATGACCGGGCTGGTCCTCGACCTGCGGGGGAACCCGGGCGGGTACCTGACCTCGGCGGTCGGCGTGTCCGAGCTGTTCGTCGGGCCGGAGAAGGTGGTGACCGTCAAGCCCCGGCCGGGCAGCGGCATCCGCCCGACCGAGGTCCACCGCGGCCGCAAGCCCGGGGAGACCGGGTTCGACCTGGCGGTGCTGGTCAACGGCGGCAGCGCCAGCGCCAGCGAGATCGTGGCCGCCGCCATCCGGGACCACGAGCGGGGGGTGATCGTCGGCGACCGGTCGTTCGGCAAGGGGAGCGTCCAGGACGTGGTCCCGTTCGACGAGACCGAGGGCGAGATCAAGCTGACGATCGCCCGGTACTTCCCGCCGTCCGGCCGGAACATCGACAAGCTGGCCACCAAGGGCGAGCCGGGCGAGGAGTGGGGGGTCAAGCCGGACGCCGGGTTCGAGGTCAAGCTGTCCCGGGAGGAGGACACCGACCTGGCCCTGCTCTTGCACGACCTGGAGGTCATCCCGGCCGAGGGGAAGGACGCCAAGGTGGTGGCCGAGGCCAAGGACAAGCAGCTCAAGGCGGCCATGGACTACCTCCGCGGCCGGGCCGCCGAGACCCGCAAGGGCGGGAAGAAGAACGGCAGCGGGTCGTGACCGACGGCCTGAGCCGATCCGGTAAACCCGGCGGGTGCTGACGCCCCCGCCGGTTGAACTGCCCAGGCCCGCCGGAGTTTTCCGGCGGGCCGTTTTTGTCGGCCCCGGCGCGTTGCACAAATCCCCCCGGCGGCCAGAATTCCCTCAAGTCCCGCGGCGGCCGGCCTGACGGCGGCCCGGGCGGGTGCGATCGGGGAGGGGCCGATGGTCCGGCGGGTGTCGGTTCTCGGGTTGGCCGGCGTGCTGGCCGCGGCCGCCGGGTGTCGGCACTCGTGCGGCGACCGCGGGTTCCTGGCCGGGTTCGGCCGGGGGCCGGCCCCGTGCAGCCTGGCTGGGCGGTCGGCCGAGGCGTGTGCCGACCCGGGCGGGCCGGGGGTGCCGGTGTCCGGCGGGGGGATCGGGCCGGGGTTCGGGGGGACGCTGGTGCCCGGGTCGGGGGCGGTCGGGCCGACCGAACAGCTCCCACCGCCGACCGGGTACATCCCGCCGGCCGGGGTTCCTTACGCCCCGCCGACGACCGCACCGCCGCCCGACCCGACGATGGGCACTCTACCGGCGCCCAAGATCGGGGTGCCAGTCAAGGGCGGGAGCTGACCGCTCCCGTAGGGTGGGCGGACCGGGCCGCAGGCCCGGGAGGCCCACCCTACCCATCGCCACCTACTGCCCCGCGAAGGGCCGCGGGTTCGAGGTTGTCCCGCCCGCCTTGTACGGCACCGCCGGGGCCGGCGGCTGGGGCTGCTGTTGCGGCTGCGGCTTGTACCCGGCCGGGACGACCGGGCTGGCGACCGGCCCGGCGGCCCGCGGTTGGGTCGTCACCCCGGGCAACTCCGGGTTGGCCAGCCGGTAGCCCGGCAGCACCGTCTCGCCCGGGGTCGGGCACGGGGCACACCCGGCCGCCCCGGCTCGGCCGGCGTGGCCGCCGGTCCCGCCGGCACAGCCCGCCCCGTAGCCCGTCCCCTCGCGGCACGTCCCGTAGGTGTACAGCGGCGCGTACCGCTCGGTCGGGATCAGCGGCAGGTGAACCGGGGTCTGCCGGTAGCAGAGCC
>JAIEQN010001120.1 GCA_019747685.1 Gemmataceae bacterium | reverse complement strand
CCCGGCCCGGGCCGGGTCGGCGGCCGGGGGTTCGGGCGGGAGGCTCTGGGTGTGGTCGGGCACGGGGCGCCTCCGGGCGAGATCACACGATCGTACCCGGAAGGCCAGGGGGTGACAACGGCCGGTCAGGTCGCCAGGATGACCGTCTTCACCTCGGTGTAGAGCTGCAGCGCGTACTGCCCCAGCTCCCGGCCGATGCCCGACATCTTGAACCCGCCGAACGGGGCGGCCGCGTCGAACACGTCGTAGCAGTTCACCCACACCGTCCCGGCCCGCAGCCGGTTCGACACCGCGATGGCCTTCTTCACGTCCCGCGTCCAGACCGCCGCCGCCAGCCCGTAGAACGTCCGGTTGCCGCGTTCCACGACCTCGTCCACGTCCTTGAACCGCAGGATGCTCATCACCGGGCCGAAGATTTCTTCCTTCGCGATGGTCATCTCGTCGGTCACGTCGGCGAACACCGTCGGCTCGACGAAGTACCCCGTCTCGCCCACCCGGCTGCCGCCGGCCAGCATCTTCGCCCCGTCCTTCTGGCCCTTGCCGATGTACCCCATCACCCGGTCGAACTGCTCCTGGGACACCTGCGGCCCCTGCTCGGTGGCCGGGTCGAACGGGTCGCCGACCCGCCGCCCCTTGGCCTTCGCAGTGATCTTGTCCACGAACTCGTCGTACACGTCGTCCTGGACGAACAGCCGCGACCCGGCCACGCAGCACTGGCCCTGGTTGAAGAACAGCCCGAAGTACGCCCCCTCCACCGCGGCGTCCAGGTCGGCGTCGGCGAACACCACGTTCGGCGACTTCCCGCCGAGTTCCAGCGACACCCGCTTCAGGTTCGACTGGGCGGCCGCGGTCATCACGATCTTGCCGGTCGTCGTCTCGCCGGTGAAGGCGATCTTGTCCACGTCGAGATGCGACGCCAGGGCGGCCCCGGCGGTCGGCCCGTACCCGGGGACGACGTTGATGACCCCGTCCGGGAAGCCGACCTCCTGGGCGAGCTTGGCCACCCGCAGGGCGGTCAGCGGGGTCTGTTCGGCCGGCTTGAGGACGAGGGTGTTGCCGCAGGCCAGGGCCGGCCCCCACTTCCACGCCTGCATCAAGAGCGGGAAGTTCCACGGGATGACCTGACCGACCACGCCGACCGGCTCGTGCCGGGTGTAGCAGAAGTAGGCGCCGTCGACCGGGATGGTCTGGCCGTGGTTCTTGTCGGCCCACCCGGCGTAGTACCGGTAGCACTGGAGGGTCAGGGGCAGGTCGGCCCCGAGCGAGTCGGCGATCGGCTTGCCGTTGTCGAGCGACTCGAGGGCGGCCAGCTCGTCCTTGTGGGCCTCGACGGCGTCGGCCAACTTGTTCAGCAGCCGGCCCCGGGCCGAGGCGTTCATCCGCCCCCACGGCCCGGACTCCAGGGCCTTCCGCGCGGCCTTGACGGCGAGGTCGATGTCGGCGGCGTCGCCCTCGGCGACCTTGCAGATCGTCTCGCCGGTCGCCGGGTTGGCGGTCTCGAACGTCTTGCCGCTCTGGCTGTACACCCACCGGCCGCCGACGAACATGAGCTGGTCGGCGACCTTCGGCGGGGCGTGCTTCGGGCGAGCCGAGCGGGGGGCGTCAGCCCCCTGAGGGGGGAGCGTCGCACTGGACATGGGAGGGCTTCCGGGGAGGCGGGGGGACGACGGCCCTCATTCTCGCCGACCGGTCGGGGGAGTCAAGCGGCCGGTGGACGCCGGACCTGCAACCGGACATCAACGATCCAAACCACCCCGCGGCCCGGGTCCACCCGGACGAAGACCCACAAGATGCCGACGTACCCGAGGCGGTACGGCCCGTCCCGGGACTCGCCCCAGGTGTCGGCCCGGTCGGCCAGTTCGAGGGCGAGCGTTTCGACGGAATAGATCAGCCCGGCCCTCAGACCCGGGTTGTCCTCCGCCAGCCGCTTCAGCCGGTCGAACGCGGCCGGCTCCCACAGGGGGCGGAGCATCATTGGGCCTCCAGCCAGCGGACGACCTCCTCGTGCGGCACGTCCGGCCGGGGGTCGTTCCTCCGGGCCTCCTCCAGCCGGGCGATTTCCTCCGGCGGGTAGTGGAGGTCGAGGGCGGCCAGCAGGGCCGCCTTCCGGTCGGCGTCGGCCTCGGCCTTTCGGGCTGGTGAGTAGCAGTACCCGATGACCTCCCCGGCCGGGTTGTGGAGGGGGACGGGCTGGCCGTTGGCGGCGGCGGCCAGCTTGGCGGCGGTCGCCTCGTCCAGGGTGATCGGGGTGGGTTCCATCGGGCACCGCGGGTTGGGGGTCGGGCCGCCGTCAGTGTACCACGCCGGCCCCGGGCCGGACAATTCCCCGCCCCGGCCGAGGCCGGCGGAATCCCTCACCCGGCAGAACCGCCACGGCCGATACATCCGGCAGCGCCCCGCCCGCCGCGGTTCGGCGCGGCCCGCCGGGGCAGGTCCGGGCCGAGGGTGGTGTCCGATGCGGTTACGCTGGGCGGTCGTCGCGGTCGGCGGACTCCTCCTCAGCTCGACCGGGTGTTCCCCGGGCATCTTCTGGGCGTGCGCCCGGCCGGAGGTCACGGCCGTCTCCCTCAACCCGTGCGACGGGCACCTGTGCGGGAAGGAGACGGGCGTCCCGTTCTACCTGCCCAAGCCGCTGTTGATCGTGTCCAAGAACTTCCGGAACGTCGAGACGATGACCACCGGGCTGACCGACAGCCCGCCCATCCCGGGGGCGTTCGACGACCAGGCCAAGTACGCCGACGTGAACGCCCGGACGAACTTCGTCGGGCTCAACCCGGGGACCGCCCCGGCCCCGCCGGACGGTGGCGGGGGCCGCCAGTCGGACCCGATCCCGACCCCCGGGAAGGCCTACAAGTCGGCCCCGACCCTGCACTCGTCGGGGGCCCCGGTCAGCCCGGGCAAGGCGCCGGCCGACGGGCTGGCCCCGGACACCTTCTTCACCTACCAGGTCGTCTTCGTCCCGGACATGACCCGGCGGTACGGGCTGAAGATCCGGGGCGGCCCGGGGGAGATCCGGGCGGCCATGAACCTGGTCAACGGGTGGCAGTTCACCGGGATCGGGCCGTTCTACATGAAGGACAGCGCGACCGCCCAGAACATCCTGGCCCAGGGCATCAACAACCGGCTGACCGGGCAGGCGGCGGCCGACGTGATCAACGCCAGCGCCGACCTGGCCAAGGTGGCCGGGGTCCCCGGCGGGGGCCTCCAGTCCGGCCTGCTCGGGGCGGACGACGCCCGGGTCCAGCGGCTGTCCGAGGCCCTCGGGGCGCTGCCGGCCAACACCACCCCGCTGACCCTGGTGGACTACGCCGAGATCCACGTGTACGAGCCGAATGTCACCCCGGACGGGCGGATGGAGTGGTGCGAGATCGTCAACCTCCGGTTCAACCGGGACTACCTGGGGGTCAAGACGACGACCGCCGAACTGGCCCCGCACCGGCCGCCGGTGATCGAGCCGCGGACCCCGGGCGGCGGCCTCCAGTCCGGCGCCCTGCTCGGCCCGTCCGACGACGTGGCCCGGACGGCGGTGGCCGGCCTGTTCGGGGTGCCGGCCGGGTCCCCGGCCCTGGCTCCGGCCCCCGGCGGCGGCCTCCAGTCCGGCGTCCTCGCGGGACCGACCGGCGTGCCGGCCGGCGGGGTCAACCAAATCCAGGTCGACTGCGGCGGCAAGGACGTGTGCCGCCCGGCCCGGCAGTTCAACCTGTTCAACTTCGGGCACGGAAAGAAGGACGACCGCCGGCCGACGGTCCAGACCCGGACGCTCAGCGGCGGGACGGTCTTCGTGCCCGGGCTGCCCAACCTGCCGGCGGTCGAGGACCGGCGGCCGGTCACCGCCGGCGCGGGCGGGCCGGTCGGCCAGGGGTTGCAAGGCGGGGTGCTGCCGAACCCGACCCCGGTGCCGGCCATCCCCCCGATCATCAACCAGCCGATCTTCAACCACCAGGCGGCCCCGATCCCCGCCGCCAAGGAGCCGTAGGCCGGGGCCGGTCGTGACGGTGGGGGTGGTTGCGAAGCCGGGGTGGACGGGGCGGGCCCCTCCGGCTTCCCACTTCCCCCACCGGGAAGTCCGCCGCGTCGGTATGCTGGGGCCTGACTACCGCCCGAGCGTCCCCGGCCCGGTGTGCCCGGTGATGGGCCTGTACCCCGTCCTGCGAGCCGACGCGGCGGACTACCCCGCGGTCGCCGCCCTCCGGTGCAGCTTCCCCAACGGGGAGCTGGTCGGCGGGACCGGCACCCTGATCGCCCCCCGGCTGGTGCTGACGGCCGCCCACGTCCTGTTCGACCCCGCCCGGGGCGGGAAGGCCCTCAACGTCGAGGCGACCTTCGGCGGGCCGGGGGCGCTCCCGGCCCCCGGCGTCTGGGTCGACTACCCGACGGACTGGGCCCGGCCCCAATCGCCCCTGGACAACTCGGACGTGTCGGCCGTCGACTTCGGGGTGGTCCAGCTCGACCGGCCGCTCGACCGGGTCGTGACCCCGTGGCGGTTCGAGCCGATCGACGACGCGGCCCTGACGGGGACGCCGCTGAGCGTCGGCGGGTACCCGGTCGCCCCGCCGGACGGGTCGGCGTTCGGCACCCTCTTCGGCAACACCGCCTACGCGGCCCAGGGGGCGGCGCTCCCGGCCGGGGCGAGCCGGTACGAGGAGTTCCGGCTGTTCTACCCGATCGACACGCTCAAGGGGATGAGCGGCGGGCCGGTGTATAGTGTCGGCCCGGACCCCGGGACCCGGGTCATCCACGGCGTCCACACCGCGTTCATCAGCCGGATGGGGCTGGCCAGCGCCCGCCGGATCGACGACGAGGCCCGGAACCTGATCCTGGGCTGGGTCCAGGAGCGCGGCGGGGCCGCCAGCCCGGCCCCGCCACCCGGGCCGCCCTCGGAGGGGTGACGATGAGCGAGCCGTATCCCGCCGCGGTCCCGGTCCGGGGGGCCACCATCCCCGCGCCGCCCGAGCCCGGCGGGCCGGGGCCGGCGGCCGACGAGGCCGCGGTCGTACACATCCTCCGCATCCTCCACCGGGTCCGGGACGCGGGCACCCTGGCGCCGATCGACCGGGCGTTCGTCCTGGCCGCCCGGGCGATGTTCGCCGAGCTGGGCAACGTGTGCGACGCCCTGCTGTCCCGGCCGCCCGAGCCGGCCGGGCCGCCCCGCCGGCCGGCCCTTCCGGTCATCGGGGGCGAAGGCCCGACCCCCGCGCC